>NZ_DAMAGB010000033.1:0-74299 GCF_031995485.1 Janthinobacterium sp. | reverse complement strand
GCCGATGGCGATCCTGCTTACCGCCCATGACAGTTTCGCCCTGCAAGCGTTCGAACTGGCCGCCCTCGATTACCTGCTCAAACCCGTCGATGACGAACGCTTCGATGAAGCGCTGGACCGCGCCAGGCAGGCTTTTCCCTACCGCGGCCAGGGCCGCGCCGCCGCATTGCCAATGGCGCCGGTACGCAGCTTCAGCGTTCGCGTGGGGTCGCGCACGGTGCTGGTGCCGGTCGATGACGTCGAGCGCATCGAGGCAGACGGCGACTACGCCTGCCTGCATGCGAACGGCAAGACCTGGCTGGTGCGCGAACGCCTGCACAACCTGGCGCTGCAGCTCGATCCGCGCCAGTTCCAGCGCGTGCACCGTTCAGCCATCGTGCGGCTGGACCTGATCGCCGAATTGCGCTCGCTGACCAACCGCGACGCCATGCTGCGCCTGCGCGACGGCAGCGTGCTGCGCGCCAGCCGCTCTTATATGCCGGCGCTGGCGCAGGCACTGCAACAGGCCGGCAACAAACCCGCATGATTCATGTGCATTTTCGTAGTTCAACCTGGAGAGACGTATGGTAGATGGAAAGAAATTTATTGCAGCGGTCGTGATGGCCGCGCTGTTGTCGTTGCCTGCCTTTGCGGCCGAGGGCACCGTGCTGGACGCGTCCGCCCGCGCTGCGATCGTGCAGACACTGGTCGCGAAAATCAACGCCAATTATATCGACCCGGCGGTGGCCGAACGCGTCGGCGGCGCGATCGCCAAAAAGCATGCCGACGGCGGCTACAAGGACGCCAGCAACGCGAAAGCGTTCAGTGTGGCGCTGGCAAAAGATTTGCGCGAATTGAGCGGCGACCTGCATTTCGGCACCACGCTGGACGAAGGATTCCGTGAGTCCGGCAGGAATGCCGAGCCACCGAGCCGCGCCAGGATGGAGGAGTCGCGCGAACGGATGGCGCGCTGGGGCTACGGCATCGAGAAGATCGAACGCCTGCCGGGCAACGTCGGCTACATCGAACTGCGCGGTTTTGGCGCCACGGAATTCGTCGGCCCCGCGTACTCGGCGGCGCTGTCGCTGCTGGCGGGGACCGATGCGCTGATCCTCGACCTGCGCCGCAACGGCGGCGGCAGCCCGAACAGCGTGGCTTACCTGATGAGCCATTTCTTCCCGCTCGGCGACGAACGCCACCTGATCGACATGTACCATCGGCCCACCGGCACGACGCAGCAGTACTGGACCGTGAGGACGGTCGCACAGCGTTACGACAAGCCCGTGTATGTACTGACCTCGGCTCGCACGTTTTCCGCCGGGGAAGATTGCGCTTATGATTTCCAGACCCAGAAGCGCGGCACGCTGGTCGGCGAAACCACCGGCGGCGGCTCCAATCCCGTCGGCTGGTTCGCCATGGGCAGCAGCATCGTGGTGGCGATCCCCACCTCGCGCGCGACCAACGCCGTTACCAAAACCAACTGGGAGCATGTCGGCGTAAAGCCGGACATCGCCGTGCCCGCAGCGCAGGCCCTGCAGGCAGCCCATGTCGCCATCCTGCGCAGCCTGGCGTCATCGGCAAAGGACGACGCCGAGCGCACGGAACTGCAGCGCCTGCTGGCCATGGCGGAGAAAGGGGAATCCGACAAGCCCGTCTATACGCTCAGGGGCGAGCCTTAAACATAACATTTGGAAATGGTTGCCTTGCACCACAGAGTTTTCCTACACGCTGGCAGGCAGTACCCCTATGCACAGGCTCGGGCGTGGCGGAGACAATGTTTTCTCCGACGCGCCATTGATTGCATCGCCAACGGAGGCGCACCGGAAACAAGCAGGTCAGGCAGCCACGGGCTGTCATGCATATGTATCCAACTTATATAAAGGAAACTATCATGAACTCGAACAAAACCACCGCCAACCAATCGAACCAGACCAGCAAATCGTCGTCGGACAAACAGTCCGATAACATGCAAAAAGGTAATCAGCAGTCCGGCAACCAGCAAAGCGCCGGCAAGCAAGGCGGCACGCACGAGCAGCACGTGGAAGCCGGCCGCCAGAGCCACAAGAACGACGCCAGCCGCGCCGGTTCTTCGCAGCAGTCAGGCAATGCCCAGGGCAACCAGCAATCGGACCGCTCGCAGGGCAACCAGCAGTCGGCCTCCGGCTCGGGTTCCGGTTCGCGCGGCGGCACCCATGAACAGCATGTGGAAGCCGGCCGTCAAAGCCACAAGAATGACGCCAAGCGCTAATTTTATCGGTTAGCAGCATCACTACTCGGCCAGGCCGGCATATTGCCCGCCTGGCCGATTGCCATGGGGACACCCTGCCATGAGATATCCGTACACCCTGCTGCTGTCGCTTTGCCTGGCTGCCTGCGGTGCCGACAATAGCGAGTCAAAAGTCGACGCGCCCGGCGCGCCGGCGAAAATATCGACGCGCACCCTGGAAGCGGGCGCCGCGGTATTGCAGGACAAGCCGCCGATTGCGGCGCTCAATGCCTATCTCGACGGTTTTCATTTTTACAATGGCGATATGAAAAGCCAGATGGAAGCCCATCATTATTGCGCCATCGTCAACGAGGACGTGATCCAGTGCGTGATTTACGATGGCAACGTCAAGGACGCCAAGCTGATGGGGGTCGAATATATTGTCAGCGGCAAGCTGTACCAGGGACTGCCGGCGGCCGAAAAGGCGCTGTGGCACAGCCACGTGCATGAAGTGAAGTCGGGCCACCTGATCGCGCCCGGCATTCCGGCGGTCGCAGAGAAAACCCTGATGCAAAAACTGGTCGGCACCTATGGCAAGACCTGGCATACCTGGCATACGGATCTGCACAAGGAACTGCCGCTGGGCGTGCCGCAGCTGATGATGGGATTCACGCAGGACGGCCAGGCCGATGCGGCCATGGTGGCCGGACGCGATGCGCGTTTCAAGGTCGACGCGCAGGAAAAGCGCCGCCAGCGCGCCGATATCGCCGCGCCCGCCATCGATCCGGGCGCGGACGCCTGGCAGCATGGCACGGTGATCCAGTTGACCGACCCGGCCGGAACCGGCCATGGCGAGGCGGCGCACGCGCAAAAATAGGCGCCGTGGCCACAAGCCCCCATGCGCCCGTTGTCTGCCGGCGCATTCTGGGCGATAATTGCGGCCATGAACGATACCACTACCTTACCCCCATTGCCCGATCGCCTGTCGATCGACCCCAGCAGCCCTTATCACGTCGCCGCCGTGTTTGAAAACGACGTGGGCATCAAGTTCAACGACAAGGAACGCCTCGATGTCGAAGAATATTGCATCAGCGAACGCTGGATCAAAGTGGCTTCCACCAAGTCGCTGGACCGCCGCGGCCGTCCGCTGCAGATCAAACTGAAAGGCAAGGTCGAAGCGTTTTACCGCTGATACCTGACCGTCCTGTTGCAAAAGGCCGATTCGATCGGCCTTTTTTGCGTCTGGCGCCACGACGTTCAGCCGCTGCTGCCGATTAATCCCGCTGCTGCGGCCATCGGCAGCCACAGCATGGCGTCGGCCAGCAGTTCGTCGCGTGGCAGCGAGCAGGCATCGGCCGCCTGCAATGCACAGTCATGCAAGGTAGCCGATGGCTGCTGCCGTGCCGCCAGCAGAAAGTGGAACTGCCACGGCAGCAAGCTGTGCATGCTGAGCCGGTAATGCAATCGCGCAATGGCCAGATAGCTTGCGCCGGGTTCTGGCTGCGGCGGCACATCCCCATCGTGCGCCGTTTGCGCCTCGCGCCAGAAGGCCTGCATGGGAAACGACAGGGCCAGCAGCCGCGTGCACGGCGCCAGGTTGACCCCGGCGTCTTCCCCCAGCAGCCAGCCGATCTCATGCATGGGAGACTGCGGGTGTTTTTCCAGCCCCGGCGCCCTGCCCGCCTCGCTGCGCGCCCGCTCCAGCCGCGCCAGCTCGATCGGAAACTGCAGCAGTCCTGCACTGCCGGGCGGCTGGCTGGCCGCCAGGAAATCGGCAAAGCCGCCGCCCAGGTCGTACAGCGTGGGCGAGCGCGACGGGTGGCGCCACACATAGGCGCGCGCAAAAAAATCGAACAGCTCCGCGCCCATGGTACGGCGCAGCACGGGAAAGTCGGCCTGCAGGCATTCGAGCAGGCGCTGCACATAGCCTTCCGCATAGATATGCAGGCGCGCCTGCCTGTTGCCTGCGTCCTTGAGCACGTCTCCCTGTGCCAGGCCATGGCGCTGCTGCGCCAGTTCGGCGCCGCGCGCCGCGCCGCCGGGCGCCGTCATGGCCGTCAGGAACCATGCTTGCAACTGCGCCAGTGGAACTTGCTGCGATTCAGGCATGGACGTCTCCCAGATGAAAGCCGAGCGGACTGGACACGGCGCCGCGCGCCTGTACGATTGGTGGCTCGTCGACACATTCGCCCCGTTCTGCCGCGCGTGCCTTGGCCAGTTCGGCCAGCAATTGCGGATATGGCGGAATATTCGCGTCCCACTCCAGCAGCGCCGACACGCCGCCCGTCAGCCGCTGCGCCAGCGCATACAGCCGCCAGACGGCGGCCGGCACCGGCGCATCGTGGGTGTCGATCAGCACCTCGCCGCAATCGGTGGGGCCGGCCAGGTGGATCTGCACGATGTGCCGGTGCGGCAACTGGCCGATGTAATGGGCCGCGTCATAGCCGTGGTTGTGCGCGCTGACGTATACATTGTTGACGTCGAGCAGCAGGCCGCAGCCCGTGTCCTCGGCCAGCCGGCCCAGGAACTCCCATTCCGGCATGCTGGAGCTGGCAAATTCGACATAGGTGCTGGGGTTCTCCAGGATCAGCGGGCGCCCCATAAAATCCTGCACCTGGTGCACGCGCGCGGCCACATGGCGCAAGCTCGCTTCGTCCAATGGCAGCGGCAGCAAATCGTGGCTGTTGACGGAGGCGGCGCCGGTCCAGCACAGGTGATCCGAGACCCAGGCCGGCCGAAATTCGGCAGCGAGCTGGCGCAGCCTGGCCAGGTACGCCAGGTCGAGCGGATCGCTGCTGCCGATCGACAGCGACACGCCATGCATGACGATCGGCACCTGCGCCGCCACCTGCTCGAGTACATGGCGGCCATAGCCATGATTGCCGATAAAGTTCTCGCTGATAATCTCGAACCAGTCCACCTGCGGGCCGTGTTCCAGGATGTGCTGGTAGTGCTGCGGGCGCAGTCCGACGCCCAGGCCCAGATGCGGCAGGCCCAGGCGGGGAGCCGCCAGTTGCTTGGCGGCCGTCATCAGGTCGACGGCGGCAGGGCCAGGCGCAGATCGGTCGGCGCGGGCTTGGCTGCCGGGGTTTCACCGCGCGCCGCCATCACCTTGCTGTACGCTTCCCAGGCCTTGTCATACACGTTTTCGCCGAGCGCAAAGCTCAGCGTCTCGCCCAGCGACTGCGCCTTGTGATCGGGTCCGGGACCGAAATTGTACAAGGTCATGTTGCCCGGCGTGGCGTTCGGAAACAGCTGCGAGGCCGAGATCGGCACCGCGCAGCCGCCGAAGGTCGCGCATTTGTTATCGCTCGGCGCGCTGTACACCTGGTCCTCGGGAGCCGGCGGCGCCGGTTTTGGCGCGCCGCACAGATTGCCGGCCACCTTGGTCACTTTGGCCGAATGGCCGCATGAGGACCCGCCGCACTGGCCGCCGCCCGTGTCGAGCTGGGCAAAGCCGCAACCGCCCTGGGCGTGGCAGCCGTTCGAGCCGCGGCAGGTGTGATACACGGCCAGCGCGGCGCAGGTGGACTCCGCCTCGCCTTCCAGGTGCATGCCCTGGCAGGCGTGGTACAACACATCCTTGTCGCGCACCGGCACGCCCGTTCCGAGGTTCGGTGCCTGGCCCAGCACGGCCCAGCAGATGGCCATGCGGTCGCCGGCGCCCACCATCGACGGATACGGGAAGTCGGTATCCTGAACTTGCCAATAGGTATCGAGTACAGAAGTGATGCCGTAGATGGCGCCGGTGGCCACCGTGCTCAGCATTTGCAGGGTATCGGACTTGTCCTTCAGGCGGTTCAGCGCGCCCGCCACCTCGGCCGGGGTCGGGATATTCTTCGGCGCCGTCCCCGGGTTGTAGCGCTCGTTGGTCAGCAGCGCTTCGTCCCAGCGGTTGCCCTCGCCATGCCACTGCTTCCAGGTCATCACGGGCAGCATGTCCTGCACCTGGCCAAAGCGCTCGTAGTGGTCGTATCTGGCGCTGTCGTGGCGGGCGGCCGCGTCGCGCGACTCGGCGTCCTTGCCGTCGTTGGTGTACGACGGATAATCGGCTTTCAGCGCCGCATCGTCTTCGCGGTAGTCGGGCTGCACGGCCATCAGCATGGCCGCTGCGCTGCGGCGGTAGCGCTTGATGGCGCCGTCGCTGCCTTCGCCCTGGTCGGTAATGGCGGCCATCATGTCGATCGCCTGGTTGAACGAGGTGATATTGCCACCGTCCTGGTTGTTCTTGCCGAAACTGGTGGCAAACTTGGGGAACTCGGCCTTTTCATGGCCCTTGACGGTGGTGTTGAACATGTCCTGCTGCACCGAATTGTTGACGTACAGTTTCTGCCACAGTGTCTGGCCATCCTCGTATTCGATGCTGATATAGCGCGCGTAGCATTCGTACATATAGCCGATGGTGCCGAACAGCGGCAGGTCGTGCACATGCTTGCCCGGCGTCCAGCCCGCCAGCGGCACTTCCGGGAAATACTTGGTGTGGTTGACGCTGTCGAACGCGCGCAGCTCTTCGCGCGCCTGGTGTTCCGGCTGCTCGATGGCGCGGAACAGCTCGCACTGATTGGCGTTCAGCTCTTCCAGGTTGACGCGCACCTGGCTGTAGCTGCTGGTGTCTTTCAGGTCGACGATATGCGGAATCGTGCTCAGCTGTGCGCCATAGCAGGTCCAGCCGTGTTCCAGATCCTGCAATTCGGTACCGGTAAAAGACGGCGCCGCGCCGATGGCGGTGGCGATATTCGAGGCCATCTGCAAGTGCAGCATTTCCTGGATGAATACGCTGAAGATGATATTGAACGCCTTCTGCTCGTTCGACTCTGGCCGCGCGGTGGTGCTCATGCCGGGCCATTGGCGTCCTTCATAGTAGCGCACGCCTTTCGAATTGATCTGATGCGTGCCGTAGATCGAATACATGGTGGCCATGTACAGCGGAATGGTAAACAGCTCGACGCTGACAGCCGCCTGCGCAATGGCGCGCACGGCCGCCGTATCGGTGGCGAGCTGGTCGAGCGGACGATTCTTGATGAATGGTTGGGTGCTGCCTGCTTCGGGCATTTTCATGCTGGTCTCTCCAGGAAGATTGCATATTGGATGGTTGCCGACGACGGCGCCCTGCTGCGTGGCGCCGGCAATGGCGAGAATATGATAATCCCAAGAAAAGTATTTATACGGCAATATTTTGAGTCGGTAAAAAAGAGCCGTTTTTGATTCGCTCAGCCGCAACCCTGCCCCGAAAAAACAGTGATTTCCATTCGATTGATGACAATTGGATAGATTTTATAATTCGCGTGCGTGTATAAACCAGCCGCCGCAGATCATCGGCGAGTAACTATCGTTACAGTAGTGACTATCCGGGAATGATCACAGTGGCGCGACAGCGCAGTTTGCGGTAGCCGTAGTCAGGTGTGGCTCCTGTGAACGGTGCCGCAAGGATAGCCAATATCCGCCTGGAGGTTGTTGTTATTTAATTAATTGCCTTATGTAACAACGCCGTTCGCAGCCGTGTTTTTTTCGTCAATGAATTTATAAAGCAAGGATTTTTCAGAACTGGTCAGGTGGGAGGACTTTTCTGCGCACACTCTGGCATCCGAGAACTCGTTATTCAAGGCATGAATTATGGAGATATATTGCGGGCATCCGTATTTGTAGTCCCAGCCAAGTCCGCCTTCAAAATTTTTGCGCAGCAGCGGCACTTTGGAGAGTTTCTCATTAGACAGCGCGCCGATATGGTTGATTTTTGCAGCAAAGTCATCAAATATTTTGAGGTCTTTAATCAGCCGCTCCATCTGAATTTTAAAATCCTGCAAGAGGTCAAAATAGTAGCTGGTGTTCATGTTGCTGTTGGCGGGGGTAAAAAGCCGGATATTGCCCCACAGCGTAGCCGGGTTCACGACTGGCGCGCTGAATATTTGGTGTCCGATCTTATTTATCTCGGGCAGATCAATAAAAACCAGTACGTTAATCGAAACAATGTTTTCAGGGTAGCCCGCCGATGTGGCTTCATGGCTGATCCTGACTTCGCACGCTTCAGTATTCTTTACGAACGATGCCCGGCTTTTGTCGCGAGTGTAATTCAGGTCGATCAATACTGACGCTATCCCGGCTTGTATCTTCTTTTTGAATTCTGCTTTGGTCATGTTTTATCTCTGAAATAAACCATTGCCATCCGATAGTGCTGCATGCTGAAATCGCTTTCCATTGAGTTGGAATGCAGCCATCGGGTGGTCGGCTGATCGAGTGGCTACCCTGTCCGTGTCCTTGAATGACCATTGCCCGCATCGGCGACTTGGTGCGTGGGGCTGCCAGTCATCGCACCATGGCGCCGCTTGCCAGTACAGCAAGCAAACGCATGGCATCAGTGCCGCTGGATCTCGATCAGCTCGATCTCGAACAGCTTGGGCCACAGCTTGCCGGTCACAAACAGGCGCTTGCCGTGCTTGTCCCAGGCAATGCCATTGAGCACGGCGTCGGGATTGGCGGTGCCGCGCTGCTCGGGCGGCAGCAGGCCCGTCAGGTCGATCCAGCCCACCACCTTGCCGCTGGCAGGGTCGATGCGGGCGATCACGTCGGCGCCCCAGACATTGGCAAACAGCTGGCCGTCGACAATTTCCAGTTCATTCAGGCGGTCGATGGCCTTGCCTTCGGCCTTGACGTCGAAACGGCGTACTTCGGCCATGGTTTTCGGGTTCAGCACGCGGATGGCGGCGCTGCCGTCGCTCATATAGACATACTTCGCATCGCTGGCCAGGCCCCAGCCTTCGCCCTTGTATTCGAACTTGCGCTTGAGCTTGAAGGTTTTCTGGTCGAACACATAGCCGGTCTGCGTGGTCCAGGTCAGCGCCATGATTTCATCGCCCACATCGGTAATGCCTTCGCCGAACACGCTCTGCTCCAGCATTTCGCGCTGTAGTACCCTGCCCGTCTTCAGGTCGACCTTGCGCAGCGACGACTGGCCGTTCTGACCCGTGCTCTCATACAGATGGCCGTCCCTGAACAGCAGGCCCTGGGTGAACGCGCGCGGGTCGTGCGGATAGGTGTTCTTGACCAGGAAGCCGTAGACGGGGATCACGGCCTGGGCCGAGGCCATCGGCCCCATCAGCGCGGCAGTCACCAGCAAGCCCGGCAGCATGGAATCGGTGGCGCGTTTGCAGAAGGCTTTTACGGTGGTGTACATGTCATGGGAAAGTGGTTGCGGTGGCATATTGTAATCGGGCAGTATCCTGGGTGTGCGCAGCCATGTGCGCGCGCACCAGGTCCAGCCAGGCGCGGGCGGCAAACGACAGCCTGCCCGTGCGGCGCCAGGCCAGCATCAGATTCCATTCCACCGGCGGATCAAGCAAGGGCACGATGGCGAACTGGCTCGCGTCGAGCGTGTCGCAGAACATCTTGGGCAGCAGGCACACGCCCACGCCCAGGCGCACCAGCGAGGCGATAAAGTCCCATTGCCCGCTGCGGCTGGTCATGCGCGGCACGAAGCCGGCGCGCTGGCAGGCGTCGAGCACGATCTCGTTCAGCGCAAAGGTGTCGCCATAGAACACGAACGGACTGTCGGCCAGCTCGGACAGGCCCACGCTGTGCCGCCCTTGCCAGATGGAAGCGGGTGGCGCCAACAGGCACAAGGGCGAGCGCACCAGCGGCAGCGATTCAAATTCCTGCCAGCTGGCCGCATTGCCCGGATAGTCGAGCATGGTACCGAGTTCGACGGTGCCCTTGCGCAGGTCGCGCTCGATGGCTTGGGTGCCGCTTTCCACCATCTTCAGCTCGATGCCGGGATAGCGCTGGTGATATTCGGCCAGCCATGGCGCGATCGCCATATGTGTCTGCGGCGACACACCCATGCGCAACTCTCCCCGTTCCAGCTGCTGCAGGTCGCGCAGCTCCACTTTCAGCTCCGCATGCAGGGCCAGCAGCTCATGCGCGCGCGCCAGCACCACCTTGCCGGCGTCGGTCAGGGTGAATTTTTTGCCGACCCGGTCCAGCAGCGGCAGGTCCAGCGACTGTTCCAGCTGCGCGATCATCTTGCTCACGGTTGGCTGCGTCACGTGCAGCCTGGCGGCGGCACGCGTAAAACTGTTCTGTTCGGCCACTTCCACAAAGTAGCGCAGCGAGCGGATATCCATCATGCATTCCAATATCGAATGAACTTCATAAGTTTAAGTCATTTTATCTTTTAATCATCGCCGCCTACAATGCAATCTTCCGCTATTGAAAGATCGCCATGCGTGCCAGCTGCTCTCCCTCAACCTTGCCCCCGACTGCCGCTCCCGCCTGGCGCCGTCCGGCATCGACGCTATGGCAGGTCGGCGTGCTGATCGCGGCCTGGTGGGCGGCCGACCAGGCGGCCGATGCCTTGCAGCTGCCGTTCTCGGGCGGCGTGGTGGGCCTGTTCGTGCTGGTCGCCTTGCTGGCGTCGGGCATGGTAAAACCTGGCGCGATCGAACTGGGCGCGAACTGGCTGCTGGCCAATATGCTGCTGTTCTTTATTCCGCTGGTGGTATCGGTGGTGCAATTTACGGATCTGATCAGGGCCAAGGGAGTGATCCTGCTGCTCGATATCGGCCTCGGCTTTGCCTGCGTGATGCTGGCCACCGCGTTTACCGTGGAATGGGTGTGCCGCTACGAGCGCCGGTTGCGCCTGAAAAAGCTGCTGCGCCGGCGCGCGGCACGGAGGCTCGCATGAACACCCTGCTGCTGTCGCTGCTGTTCCTGCTGCTGACCCTGGTGCTGTTCTATGCCAACCAGGCGCTGCACCGGCGCCATCCGCATTTTTTGCTCACGCCAGCGATCTGCACCTCGGCCATCCTGATCATCATCGTGCAAACCACCTCCACCCCGTTTGCCACCTATTTCGGCGAAACGCGCTGGCTGCCGTGGTTGCTCGGTCCCGCCACGGTCGCGTTTGCGCTGCCGATCTTCCAGGAACGCAAGCTGATCCGCAAGCACTGGCTGGCCCTGTCGCTGGGCAGCTGCGCCGGCATCGTGGCCTCGCTGGCGGCCACCCTGCTGCTGGACCGGCTGCTGGGCGTGCATGGCGACATGGCGCGCAGCCTGCTGGCGCGCTCGGTTTCCACGCCGTTTGCGCTGGAAGCATCGCGCCAGATGGGCGGCTCGGCCCAGCTGACCGGCATTTTTGTCGTGATGACCGGGCTGTTCGGGCTGATGCTGGGCAAACCGCTGCTGAAACTGCTGCCGCTGCGCATGCGCATCGCTCGTGGCGCCCCGTATGGCGCGGCGGCGCACGGCTTTGGCTTGTCGGTGGCGCGCCGCGTCGGAACCGAAGAAGGCGCAGTGGCCAGCCTGACCATGATTTTCTCGGGCGTGGTGACGGTGCTGCTGGCGCCGGCCATCGGACACCTGCTCGGTTGACCGCACACGCCGCAGGCGGTTATCGGGGATAATACGTCTTTCCCAGTCGACCCGGCCCCGCCAGAATGAAATACCCCGCTGTTTTGCCCTTCGCCGAGATCCTGCCGCGCCTGCACCAGTTCGACGCCATTATCGACGTGCGCAGCCCGTCCGAGTTTGCCGAAGACCATCTGCCGGGCGCCATCAACCTGCCGGTGCTGGACGATGACGAGCGCATCACGGTCGGCACGCTGTACAAGCAGACCAGCGCGTTTGAAGCGAAAAAGCTGGGCGCGGCGCTGGTGGCAAAAAACATCGCGCGCCATATCGAAACACATTTCCTCGGCCATCCGCAGGACTGGCAACCGCTGGTCTATTGCTGGCGCGGCGGCAACCGCAGCGGCTCGATGGCGCATATCCTGGCGCGCATCGGCTGGCCCGTGGTCCAGCTCGATGGCGGCTACAAGGAATACCGGCGCCATGTGAACGCCGAGCTGGCCACTCTGCCCGGCGCCTTCAACTTTATCAACGTGCTGTGCGGTCCGACCGGCAGCGGCAAGAGCCGCCTGCTGCAGGTGCTGCACCGTCAGGGCGCACAGGTGATCGACCTGGAACAGCTGGCGGCCCACCGCGGCTCGGTGCTGGGCGGCCTGCCTCAGGAAGACCAGCCATCGCAAAAAGCGTTCGAGAGCGGCCTGTGGCAGCAGCTGCGCACGTTTGATGCGGGTAAACCCGTGTTTATCGAGTCCGAAAGCAAGAAGGTGGGCCGCCTGCGCGTGCCCGACGCGCTGATGGACAAGATGCGCGCCGCCGACTGCACCGCCGTGCAGCTCGACACGGCGCACCGGGTGCAGCTGCTGATGGAAGACTACGATCATTTCGTCGGCGACCCTGAAAAACTCAATACTCAGCTGGCCCTGTTGACGCAGCTGCATGGCCGCGAGAAAATTGCGCGCTGGCAGCAACTGGCGTCGGCCGGGCAGATGGCGGAACTGGTGGAAGAACTGCTGGTCCAGCATTACGACCCCGCCTATCTGCAGTCGATCAAGCGCAATTTCAGCCGCTATGCGCAAGCCGCGCCGCTGCCGCTGGCCGATATTTCGGAAGATGCGTTTGAGCAAGCTGCACGCAGCTTGTGTGCTATCGTCAGTTCTGACAGCACCCCCAACGGCGAAAGAGCCGGGGTCGGACCCTGAGGGTCCGACCCCAGATTTTGCCGCTGGGGTCAAAAAGAATTTACCTATACTCATTATCAGCAGGACTTCCATGTCAGATAACGCAGCGACACCTTCCACCCCCATCCGATTGACCGAATTTGCCCATGGCGGCGGCTGCGGCTGCAAGATCGCGCCGGGCGTGCTGGCCGATATTTTGAAAGGCAGCGGCGGCTTTCCGATACCGAAGGAACTGCTGGTCGGCATCGAAACGGCCGATGACGCCGCCGTCTACCAGCTCAACGACGAGCAGGCGCTGATCGCCACCACCGATTTCTTCATGCCCATCGTCGACGATCCGTTCGACTTCGGCCGCATTGCCGCCACCAACGCCATATCCGACGTGTATGCCATGGGCGGCACGCCGATCATGGCGCTGGCGCTGGTCGGCATGCCGATCAACAAGCTGCCGGTAGAAACCATCGGCCTGATCTTGAAAGGCGGCGAAACCGTGTGCGCCCAGGCCGGCATTCCGATCGCCGGCGGCCACACCATCGATTCGGTGGAACCGATCTATGGCCTGGTGGTGCTGGGCCTGGTGCACCCATCGCAGGTCAAGCGCAATGCGGGCGCGCGCGCCGGCGACAAGCTGGTGCTGGGCAAGCCGATCGGCGTGGGCATACTGTCGGCGGCGCTGAAAAAGAACGCGCTCGATGCCGACGGCTATGCCGCCATGATCGCCAATACCACCAAATTGAATACGCCGGGCAAGAAACTGGCGCTGCTGGATGGCGTGCATGCGCTGACCGACGTGACCGGCTTCGGACTCCTGGGCCACACGCTGGAACTGGCGCGCGGCGCTGGACTGCAGGCGCGCATCGCGCTGGCCGACGTGCCCCTGATGCAGCAGGTGCGGCAGCTGGCCGATCTCGGCAATATCACGGGCGCGTCCGGACGCAACTGGCAAGGTTATGGCGCGCAGGTGCAGCTGGCCGACGGCGTGAGCGCGGTCGACCAGGCCATCCTGACCGATCCGCAAACGGCCGGCCCGCTGCTGGTGTCGTGCGCGCCGGAAGCGGTCGAGCAGGTACTGGCGATCTTCCGCGCAGAAGGCTTTGCCGAAGCGGCCTTGATCGGCGAGATGCAAGCAGGCACGACCGGCGTTTCCGTATTTTAATTTCCATCAACAAGGTAAAACCATGACCAAATTCGCCAAATTCCCCGCCATCCTGGCCACCGTGGCCGCCACGCTGGCCATCCACAGCGGCATCGCCCAGGCCCAGCAAGTGCTGCGCGTGTCGGCGATTCCCGACGAAGCGCCGACCGAACTGCAGCGCAAGTTCAAGCCGCTGGGCAGCTACCTGGAGAAAAAGCTGGGCATGAAGGTGGAATTTACGCCGGTGACCGATTACGCCGCCTCCGTGGAAGGCCTGATCAACCATAAACTGGACATGGTCTGGTTCGGCGGCTTTACCTTCGTGCAGGCCAACGTGCGCAGCGGCGGCAAGATCGTGCCGCTGGTGCAGCGCGAGGAAGACACCAAGTTCCGCTCGGTGTTCGTCACTACCAGCAAGGACATCAATACCCTGGCCGACCTGAAGGGCAAGAATTTCACCTTCGGTTCGGAATCGTCGACCTCGGGCCACCTGATGCCGCGCTACTACCTGCTGGCCGCCAAGATCAATCCCGATGTCGACATGAAGCGCATCGCGTTTTCGGGCGCGCATGACGCCACCGTGGCGGCCGTCGCCGGCGGCAAGGTCGATGCCGGCACGCTGAATATTTCGGTATGGGAAAAGCTGGTCGAAGCGAAAAAGGTCGATCCGGCCAAGGTGCGCGTGTTCTATACCACGCCTGGCTACTACGACTATAACTGGAGCGTGCGCTCGGACATGAACCCGGCCGTGCGCCAGAAACTGACCGACGCCTTCCTGGCGCTGGACCCGTCCACGCCTGAAGGCAAGGAAATCCTCGAACTGCAGCGCGCCACCAAGTTTATCCCGACCAAGGCCGAGAACTACAAGGATATCGAAGCGGCCGCGCGCGACGCGAAGTTGTTGAAATAATCTGTCATGCCGTAGGTCGGATTAGCGGCGAAGCCGCGTAATCCGACACCACCCGGGACGCCAACAATGTTGTCGGATTACGGCCTGCGGCCTAATCCGACCTACGCCCCACCGACCATCTCAATCTATTACGCATGACATTCCAACTCCACCAGGTCAGCGTCCACCACGCGGGCGCCGCCGGCAATGCGCTGGCCCTGCGCGACCTCGACCTGGCCGTGGCCCAGGGTGAGCAGATCGCCCTGATCGGACCGTCCGGCGCCGGCAAGACCAGCCTGCTCCATACGCTGGCCTGCGCCTTGCGCCCGGCATCGGGCACGCTCAAGCTTCTCGGCAAATCGCCGTGGCAACTGTCCAGCAACGGGCGCCATGCGCTGCGCGCACGATTGTTCCTGGCGCCGCAGACGCCGCCGCTGCCGCCGCGCCAGCGCGTGGTCAATGCCGTGCTGGCAGGACGGCTGCCGCAATGGAGCCTGTGGACCGCGATCCGCTCGCTGCTGGCGCCGACGGACCCCCGCGCCGCGTGGGAGGCGCTGGGCAAATTCAATCTGCAGGATAAACTGTATGCGCGCGTCGACCGCCTGTCCGGCGGCGAACGCCAGCGCTGCGGCATGGCGCGCGCGCTGGTATCGAACGCGGAAGTATTCCTGGTTGACGAGCCGCTGTCCGCGCTCGACCCGACGCTGGCCGTGCAGACGATCGCCGTGCTGCAGCAAGAAGCGACGGTGCGCAACGCCACGCTGATCTGTAGCCTGCACCAGGTCGAGATCGCACGTGCCTGCTTTGCGCGCATTATCGGCCTGCGCGACGGCCAGGTGGTGTTCGACGCGCCCGCCAGCGAGGTCAGCGACGCCATGATCGCCGCGCTGTATCAAAACAAGGCGGACCCCGCCCCCGAATTCGATCCTGTCGCGGAACCACTCGAACCGGCGAGGCCGCATTGCTGACGGCAGCCAGGTCCGCCATGCCGCGCGACCCGGCCTGGCGCGGCCGGCTGGCGACGGCTGCCGTGATCGTGATCGTGCTGTGGCCGATGCTGGTGCAGGCCGAATTCAAGCCATGGATTTTATGGGATGCGCAAAGCCTGGACGCCACCTGGCAGTTCCTGTCGAGCTTTGTGCCGCCGGCCCACTCTGCGGAATTCTTGCAGCTGGTGCTGGTGTCAAGCTGGGAAACCATCGCCATGGCCACCGCCGGCATGGCGCTGGCGATGCTGGGTGCGATTCCCCTGACCCTGCTGGTGACGGAACGCCTGTCGATTTCGCGCATCGGTTCCGGCCGTGTGTCGCCGCTGGCCGCCACCCTGCGCCATGCGGTACGCACCGTGCTGGTCTTGCTGCGCAGCGTGCCGGAACTGGTGTGGGCATTATTACTGGTGCGCATCGTCGGCCTGGGGCCGACCGCCGGCGTGATCGCGATTGCGCTGACCTATTGCGGCATGCTGGGCAAGGTGTATGCGGAAATCCTGGAGTCGTCGGACGCCACTGCCTGCAACGCCTTGCTGAACAACGGCAGCGGGCGCCTGGCCGCGCTGCTGTATGGCGCCCTGCCCGAGTCGGCCGCCGAGCTGGTCTCGTACACGATCTACCGCTGGGAATGCGCGATCCGCGGCTCGGTGGTGATGGGTTTTGTCGGCGCCGGCGGGCTGGGCCAGCGCATGGATGAATCGATGAAGATGATGGCCGGCAGCGAGCTGGCCACCATGCTGATGGTGTTCGTGCTGCTGGTGGCCGGCGCCGATGCCGTGTCCGCCATGCTGCGCCGGAGGCTGTCATGAAGCACGATTTTGCACTGCCGTCCCTGCCGGTTGCCGAACCGGTACGCTGGTCGACCTGGGCCTTGCTGGCCGGCTTGATTCTGTTGGTCATCGCCAGCTTTGCCAGCCTGCCCCTGAAATGGGGCGAATTTTTCAGCGGCGAGGCGGTGCGCACCACGCTCGATTTCCTGCACGGCTTCGCCCCGCCGGAGCTGGCTCCCGCTTTTTTGGCCAAGGTCGGCGTCGCCACCTTTGAAACGCTGGCCATGTCGGCCATCGGCACCGTCATCGCCGCCGTGCTGGGCGCGCTGCTGGCCCTGCCCGCCAGCGGCCGCTTCGGCTCTGTTTTCCGCAATCTCACGCGCGGCTTCCTGAACGTGCTGCGCTCGATACCGGAACTGGTGTGGGCCTCGATCCTCCTGATCGCCGCCGGCCTGGGACCGTTTGCCGGCACCCTGGCGCTGGCCCTGCATACGGTGGGTGTGCTGGGCCGGCTGTTTGCCGATGCGTTCGAGAACTGCCCGCCGCTGCCGGCCGCCACCCTGCGCATCAACGGCGCGCGTCCGGCGGTGGCGTTCCTGTATGCGACTTTGCCGCAATGCAGCCCGCAGATGATGTCGTACACCTTGTACCGCTGGGAAAATAATATCCGCGCCGCCGCTATTCTTGGCGTGGTGGGCGCAGGTGGCCTGGGGCAAATGCTGAAATACCATCTGTCGCTGTTCCAGATGCAGCAGGCCGCCACCGTGATTGTCGCCATGCTGCTGATGGTGGCCGCCGTCGATGCGCTCAGCTACCTGCTGCGCCGCGCGATGACCAAATAATTTTTACAAGGAGTGGCATATGCTGGGCTGGTGGACTGTAATCACGACTGAAACGCTGGCGCAGCGCGCCGCACCCGGTGACGGGGGCAAGGAAGCCACCCTCGCCACGTGGGACTCCGGCCTGGGCGGCATGGACTGGATCCTCGAACTGTGCAAGCAGGGCAAGGCCGAGCAGCATGCCTTCAATGGCTATCCGAACCGCTTTACGGTAGCAGCCAGCGTAGTGCTGCCCATCCTGGCGTGCGGCATCAGGGAGCACCTGGGCCATTTCAACGGTCCGGAACCGTCGGCCTGGAAAGGCAGCGTGACCGTGCATCAGGAGCGGATCGCCGCTTGTACGCCGGAGCAGATGCTGCTGGTCGAGGTATGGGATCAGTCGTAAGCGATACGGCCAACATAATGCCGATCTTGCTGCCAAAATCCTGCTATGGAAATGATAGTATGGATCGCACATATCAACCTATCTATCAAAGCTCACAGCAAAGGAATCATCGCATGGGTTTGGCAATATCCGTCGGCGCCCTCGCCGAACTGCAACAGGACGACCCGCAAGGCGCGCAAGACCTGATCGCCTCGCTGGAAACCGCGAACGCGCTGCTGAAACAGGCGGGGCTGCCGCAGCACGCGGAACCGGCCACCCTGCCGGAACTGCAGTCGCGCGCACTGATCGACTCGTTCCCCTACAGTTTTCTGCATTACCTGCGCCGCGCCTACGCCCATGCCGCGCTCGACGCGCAGTGGCGCGCCACCCCGCTGCCTGACGGCGAAGAGCCAGGCGAAGACCCGGTGCTCGATGAGGCGCAGGACACGTTTGACAGCCACCTGATCTGCCATTCCGACTGCGAAGGATTTTATTTTCCGCTGGTATTCGACGAAGTCGTCTTTGCCGATGACGGGCACGAACTGCTGGGCGGCATGCTGGGCTCGTCCTACAAGCTGCGCGAAGAACTGGTAACAGTCGCGCCCGCGCTGGGCATCTTCCTGCTGGGCGATGAACTGAGCGATGAAGAAGCCGAGCGCGTCAATGCGCGAGTGGAAGCCGAAGACGGCCTGGACCGCGAACTGGTGGCGTGGCTGGCCATCTACGAGGCATGCCGCCTCAGCATCGAGCACAAGACAGCGATCGTGTTCAATTGAAGCTGGTCATTCGCGCCACCGAAGCTGCCGACTGGCAGGATCTGAAGGCCACGCGCCTGGCCGCCCTGCTCGACGCGCCCACCGCGTTTGGCGTCAGCCATGCCAGCGCGGCCGCTTATCTCGATGAAGACTGGCAGCGCCGCGCGGCCAGCAGTGCCGAGCGGGCGTTTTTGCTTGCCTATCTGGCTGGACAGCCGGTCGGCATTGCCGCCCATGCCGTCAGCGCCAAGGGAGAATGCAATCTGCTGGCCATGTGGGTAGCGCCTGCGTTTCGCGCGATGGGAATAGCGGCCGCGCTGGTTGACGCCGTCAAGCAGCGCGCCGTGGCCAGCGGGCACCGGCGGCTGGTGCTCGATGTGTCGCCCGACAATCGCCGGGCGGCGGCGTTTTACCGGAAGCAGGGATTCGTATTCTTGCCCGAATGGGAGCCGCTGGAGAGCCATCCGCATATACAGGTGCAGAAGATGGAGTGGGTGCGTAGTTAGCGTTACCTCGACCCCAGCTTTATGCTGCGCGCCACAAGCTGACGTCCCGGCTTGCTTTCTACTTCACCCGCTGCTTCTCCAGCTTCCTCGCCAGCGTGCGCCGGTGCATGCCCAGCCGGCGCGCCGTTTCCGAAATATTGAAATCCGTCTCCGCCAGCATTTCGTGGATGCGCTCCCATTCCAGCGTCTTGATATTGGTGGCGCGGCTGGTCAGTTCGATCTCGGCGCTGCCGGCCACGTGGCCGAAGGCCGCTTCGATATCGTCGGTATTGGACGGCTTGGCCAGGTACTGGCAGGCGCCCAGCTTGATCGCTTCGACCGCCGTGCCGATGCTGGCGTAGCCGGTCAGCACGACGATCAGCATCTCCGGGTCGTGCTGGTGCAGCATCTGCACGCACGACAGGCCGGACGTGTTGCCGTTCAGTTTCAAGTCGACCACCGCATAGTCGGGGCAATGCTGCTCCAGCAAGGCGCTCGCTTCGTCGAAGTTGGTGGCCAGGATCACCTGGTAGCCACGCCGTTCGAACGAGCGGCCCAGGGTGCGCGCAAAGGCGGCGTCGTCTTCGATAATCAGCAGCAGCCGGTCGTGGCTCTCTGCCTGCACGTCAGTGGTCATGGCTGTCGCTTTCTCTTTCCAGTTTGATGGCCGCCAGCGGCAGCGCCAGGTGCACGGCCGCCCCGCCCTGCACGCGGTTGCGTGCCGTGACGGTGCCGCCCAGGGTGCGCGCCACGTTGACCACCAGGAACAGTCCCAGGCCGCTGCCCGGCTTGCCCTTGGTGGACTGGTACGGTTTGCCCAGGTGGTTCAGCATGGACGGCTCGAAACCGGGGCCGGCGTCGGTGACGATCAGGTGCAGCGCATCGGCTTCGCGCGTGGCCTCGAAGCGCAGCCAGTCGGGCGACGCTTCCAGAGCATTGTCGAGCACGTTGCAGATGGTCTGTTTCAGGGTCGAGTCGAATACCACCGGCACGTCATGCTCGATGCGGTTGTCGTACTCGAATGCATGGATCGGGCGGCTGCTGCGCCACTCGGCGGCCAGGTCGTTCAGAAACGTGTTGATGGTGGTCTTCACCGACGATTCGCCGCGCGCTTCGCCGGCCGACAATAGGATGCCGCTGACGATGCCCTTGCAGCGCTGCAGCTGCGCCTGCATTTCGGTGATTTCCTCCAGCATTTCGGCATTCCTGCTCAGCTCCGGCATGCGGCGCCAGTCGCCGAGGATGACGGACAGCGTCGCCAGCGGCGTGCCCAGCTCGTGCGCGGCGCCCGAGGCCAGCAGGCCCATGCGGATAATATGTTCCTCTTCGGCCGCGCGCTGGCGCAGATCGGCCAGCTTGGCGTCGCCGGCGCGCTGGTTGCGGTTGATGCGCGTAATAAACATCACCAGCAAGGCGGCATTCAGCATGAAGCAGATCAGCAGGCCCTGCACATACAGGCTGGCAAAGCCGCGCTCGGGGTCGATCGGCAAAATCAAGGGGCCGGGCAGCAGGGCCAGGCCAGCCAGGCACAGGCCGGTAATGGCCACCATGATCCAGGTCGACCACACTTCCAGCAGCACGGCGCTGAGGATCACCTGCAGCAGATACAGGAAGGCGAACGGGTTGCTGATGCCGCCGCTGAGATAAAGCTGGGCCGTCAGCACCGTCACGTCCACCAGCAGGGCCAGGAACAATGCGGTGTTCGACACAGGCTGGCGTTCGTGCCAGCGCAGCAGGCTGGCAAGGTTGAAAGCGATCAGGC
This sequence comes from Janthinobacterium sp., assembly GCF_031995485.1. Taxonomy (NCBI): domain Bacteria; kingdom Pseudomonadati; phylum Pseudomonadota; class Betaproteobacteria; order Burkholderiales; family Oxalobacteraceae; genus Janthinobacterium; species Janthinobacterium sp. Next base: position 53,609 of record NZ_DAMAGB010000033.1, on the reverse strand, counting down.
AGGACAGCACTTCCAGCATGTAGGGCACCGGCAGCGCGATGCCCAGCCCCACGCCGACGCCGAAGATCGTGCTGATCTGGCCGATCACGGCCAGCCAGCGCAGCTGGATCAGCAGCTTCATGTTCTGGTGGCCGGCCGGATGCTCCATCTCGGCCGCCACCGCGCCGCGTTCCAGCACTTCGCGGTTGGGCACTATGTCAATCTTGCCCGGCATGGTACTGGGGAGAGTTGGCGGCGGCGGGACGCCGGCGGCGGCGCTCTTCGCGCACGATCCACCAGCTGATGCCAGCCACCATCAGGGCCAGCGCATACCAGGTCAGCGCATACACCAGATGGCTGTTGTGGAACGAGATCACGGTCAGACCGCCAACCGGCGCGTCCGGCGCGCTTTCCTGCGCCTTGGCCGCGTCGACAAAATATGGCGCCACATTGGCCAGCATGTTCGAGGCGGCAATCGCGGCCACGTCGCGCGAATACCAGAGCTGCTTGGCTGCATCGTTTTCGCGCAAAAAGCCGCCGTGCGGTTCAGTAATGCGCAGCAGGCCTTCGATGGTAACGTTGCCCGCTGGCGTACTGGCAGCGATGCCCTTGCGGTCTTTCACGAAACCGCGGTTGACGAGCACGATGCTGCCATCGGCCTGGCGCAAGGGGGTCATCAGCCAGAAGCCGCTGCCGAGTTCCGTGGTCGCTTGCACCAGGGTATTGAGTATGGGGAGATAGGTACCGGAGAGGCGCACATGGCGATACTCGTCCGTTTGCTGCGTGACACTGGCCCAGCGGGCGGGTCCAGGTGCGGCCGTTGCCGGCGCATGTACGCGTTGTTCGACGCGCTCGATCAGGTCAAGCTTCCATTGCAGACGCATGACTTGCCAGGTGCCCAGGGCACAGAAACCGGCAAAAACGATCCCCGCAAGCAAGGCCAGTGCGTAGCGCACGGCCTTGCCGCGTGGTCCTGGAGCGGCATGGTGAAATGCCGCTCCAGGAGCGCGCCCGGTGTTGCGTGGGCGCGGTTGACTCATCATGGAACCGATTGCGAGTGCATGGTTTCAGGCATCATGCTCGGCATCATGTTGTGGTTCATGTGGTACATGACCCACAGCGAACCGGCCATCGCGATAACGACGATCATGATCGTGAAGATCATCGCCATCATGTTCCAGCCGCCTTCGGATTTGCTGTTCATGTGCAGGAAGTACACCATGTGTACCACCACCTGCACCGCAGCAAAGCCCAGCAGGACCAGGCCCATGGTGCCGGTGTCGGTGATGGTTTTGTTCATCACCAGCCAGAACGGAATTGCCGTCAGGATCACCGACAGGATGAAGCCGATGGCATAGCTTTTCAGGCTGCCATGGTCGGCTGCATCATGGTAGTGGCCGTCGTGGCCATGACCGTGGTCATTGTGTGTATCGTGGCCGCTCATGGCAGGACTCCCATCAGGTAGACAAAGGTAAAGACGCCGATCCAGATCACGTCCAGGAAGTGCCAGAACAGCGACAGGCACATCAGGCGGCGGCCGTTTTCAGGGGTCAGGCCATGCTTGTTCAGCTGGAACATCAAGGTCACGAGCCAGATCACGCCGAAGAACACGTGCAGGCCGTGGGTACCGACCAGCGCGAAGAACGAGCTCAGGAAGGCGCTGCGCTGCGGGCCGGCGCCTTCGTGGATCAGGTGAATGAACTCATACATTTCCAGCGACAGGAAAGCCACGCCGAACACGCCGGTGATGCCCAGCCAGACCAGGGTCGTGCCCAGGTTCTTGCGCTGCATCGCCAGCATGGCGAAGCCGTAGGTGATCGACGACAGCAGCAGCATGGCCGTGTTGATGGCCACCAGTGGCAGGTCGAACAGCGCGGCGCCGGTCGGGCCGTCCGCGTAGTTGCGGCCCACCACCGCATAGGTGGCGAACAGACAGGCGAAGATCAGGCAATCGCTCATCAGGTAGAGCCAGAAACCCAGCAGGCTGCCGTTTTCCGGATGGTGCTCGCGCACAAAGAAGCTCTTGCGCTCTCCGGCGGCAGGTGCGCCGGTGTTATGGACGATGGTTTCAGACATGGCTGCTCAGCAATTTAGTGTAAGCGTTTTCGGTACGGATGACTTCGTCGGCCGAAATGTAATAATCACGCTTGTAGTTAAAGGTGTGGACGATGATCGCCACCATCATGGCCAGGAAGCCGATACCGGCGACCAGCCACATTTGCCAGATCAGGCCAAAGCCGACCACGGCGCTCAGTGCGGACACCACGAAACCAGCCCAGGTGTTCTTCGGCATGTGGATCTTGGTGAAGCCCGACGTCGGACGCTCGTAACCGTGTTTCTTCATGTCGGTCCATGCATCGAGTTCATGCACTTGCGGCGTGAAGGCAAAGTTGTAGTCTGGCGGTGGCGACGAAGTCGACCATTCCAGCGTACGGCCGCCCCATGGGTCGCCGGTCACGTCGCGCAAGGCGGCGCGGTTGCGGAAACTGACATAGAACTGCACGATCATGCAGGCGATGCCCAGCGCGATCGACACGGCGCCGAACCAGGCGATGATGGTCCAGATCTGCAGCGATGGATCGGTGAAATGATTCATGCGGCGGGTCACGCCCATCAGGCCCAATACGTACAGCGGCATGAAGGCCAGGTAGAAGCCGACGAACCAGAACCAGAACGAGCACTTGCCCCAGAACGTGTTGAGCTTGAAGCCGAAGGCTTTCGGGAACCAGTAGTTGATCGCAGCGAACACACCGAACACCACGCCGCCGATAATCACGTTATGGAAGTGGGCGATCAGGAACAGGCTGTTATGCAGCACGAAGTCGGCAGGCGGAACGGCCAGCAGCACGCCGGTCATGCCGCCGATGGTGAAGGTAACCATGAAGCCGATCGTCCACAGCATCGGCAGTTCGAAGCGGATGCGGCCGCGGTACATGGTAAACAGCCAGTTGAAGATCTTCGCGCCGGTCGGGATCGAGATGATCATCGTCGTGATGCCGAAGAACGAGTTGACGCTGGCGCCCGAACCCATGGTGAAGAAGTGGTGCAGCCATACCAGGTACGACAGGATCATGATGACGCAGGTCGCGTAGACCATCGAAGCGTAGCCGAACAGGCGCTTCGAGCTGAACGTGGCGACGACTTCCGAGAACACGCCGAAGATCGGCAGCACCAGGATGTAGACCTCAGGGTGGCCCCAGATCCAGATCAGGTTGACGTACATCATGGCGTTGCCGCCCAATTCCGTCGTGAAGAAGTTGAAGCCGGCGGTACGGTCCAGTGCCAGCATGGCCAGCACGGCGGTCAGCACAGGGAAAGCGGCGACGATCAGCACGTTGGTGCACAGCGCGGTCCAGGTGAATACCGGCATTTTCATCCAGGTCATGCCTGGTGCGCGCATCTTGACGATGGTGGCAATCAGGTTGACGCCGGACAGCAAGGTGCCGACCCCGGCAATCTGCAAGGACCAGATGTAATAGTCTACCCCCACGTCCGGACTGCCGACGATGCCGGACAGCGGCGGATACGCGAGCCAGCCGGTACGGGCGAACTCACCGACGAACAGCGAGGCCATCACCAGCACGGCGCCCATGGTCGTCATCCAGAAGCTGAAGTTGTTGAGGAACGGGAAAGCCACGTCGCGCGCACCGATCTGCAGTGGCACCACGTAGTTCATCAGGCCCGTCACGAACGGCATCGCCACGAAGAAGATCATGATCACGCCGTGGGCGGTGAAGATCTGGTCGTAGTGATGCGGCGGCAGGAAGCCGGCATTGTCGCCAAAGGCGATGGCCTGCTGGGTACGCATCATCAGCGCGTCGGCAAAGCCGCGCAGCAGCATGATGATACCGAGGATCATGTACATGATACCGATTTTTTTATGGTCGATACTGGTGATCCAGTCGCGCCACAGGGTACCCCAGACGCGGAAATACGTCAGCGCCGCGACCAGCGCGATGCCGCCCAGGCCGACCCCTGCAAAGGTCGCCAGCAGGATAGGTTCGTGAAATGGAATTGCATCCCAAGTCAGACGGCCGAATATAAGCTTCGTCAGATCAATATGGTCTAGCATTGTTACTCTCAGAGAAAAAAGGGAGGCGCCAGGCAAACGGCGCCAGTATCTGCAGTGCGTGGTGCATGCGCTGCGGGATTCATGCAGTGCTTACTTGGCTTGAACGCCCTTTTCAACTACTGCATTGCCAGCGACTACTGGCGCGGCCAACGCTGCCGGGCTATCTGCCAGTGCCAGCTTGTATGGCTGGACCGGCGTCACGCACAGCGCGTCGGAGACGATGGTGCGATTCAGGATGGCCTTGTACAAGTCGACTGGCACGTTGCTGTAGCGGCGCACGGGATCGCGCTCGCTGGGCTGGGCCAGTGTCAGGTAGTCGTCGCGGTTCAATGCGCCGCCGCCTGCACGGGTGGTCGATACCCATTTGTCGAAATCACCATCGCTCACGCCGTGGAACTTGAAGCGCATGCCCGAGAAGCCGGCGCCGCTGTAGTTGGCGGAGAAGCCATCGTACACGCCCACCTTGTTGATGACGGCGTTGAGCTTCGTTTCCATGCCCGGCATGGCGTAGATCTGACCTGCCAGCGCCGGAATGAAGAACGAGTTCATCACCGACTGCGCGGTAATCTTGAAGCGGATCGGACGATCGATCGGTGCGACCAGCTCATTGACCGAGGCAATACCTTGCTCAGGGTAGATGAACAGCCATTTCCAGTCCATGGCCACCACTTCGACGATCATCGGCTTGGTGCTTTCCGGAATCGGACGGTTGGCGTCGATGCGGCTCAGCGGACGATAAGGGTCCAGGGTGTGGGTGCTGATCCAGGTCAGCAGGCCCAGCACGATGATGATCAGCAGGGGCGCGCCCCAGATGATCAGCTCGAGACGTGTCGAGTGGTCCCAGTCCGGCTCATATTTGGCCGCGGTGTTGTTTTTTCTGTAGCGCCAGGCGAACAGCAGGGTAAGAGCGATTACCGGAACGATAATCAGCAGCATCAGCAGCGTGGAGATGACAATCAGATTGCCTTGCTGGACTGCAATATCACCGGACGGATTCAGTACCACCGTATTGCAGCCTGCCAATAAGGTGAGGGGTAACAGAGCCAGTCCGTGACGAACTTTTAATGAAAACATACAGGAAAGTCCAGTACAGGGGATGAAGATATGGTACTTTATTCTTACTGGAGCACAATGGCAATTGGACGTTTTGTCCTACCCTTGTCCTGGTGATTGTCCTGGCGTTCTATCGGACTTAATTCAGAACTAAAGGAGTTGTCCTACAGCCACTGTCTGAATAGTCCTACTCCGGGCGTGAGACACCTGGGGTAAGTTATACGTGTTGTCGAACTCGAAACTATGAAAAAGAGGCCCATCATGTCCAGCACGCGCATCCACAGCGGTGAAGTACCCGCTGATTTCTCCCCCCACTCCTTGCGCGACGCACGCGGATCCGGCGTAGTCGAATCCCATATCGATCCCGGCGAGATCGCCGTTGGTGTCATCATCGGCCGCGCATCCGAGTATTTTGACTTTTTTGTCTACGCCATCGCCTCGGTGCTGGTGTTCCCGCAAGTGTTCTTCCCGTTCGAAGAACGCCTGGAGGGCACATTATACGCCTTCCTGATTTTCTCCTTTGCCTTCATCGCCCGCCCGTTCGGTACCGTGATCTTCATGGAAATCCAGCGCCGGCTCGGGCGCAGCGCCAAGCTGACCATCGCCCTGTTCCTGCTCGGCGTCTCGACCGCCGGTATCGCCTTCCTGCCGACCTATTCGCACCTGGGTTTTGCCGCCATTGTCTGGCTGGCCGTGCTGCGTATCGGCCAGGGTGTCGCTCTGGGCGGCTCGTGGGACGGCCTGCCGTCGCTGCTGGCCCTGAACGCGCCTGAACACAAGCGCGGCTGGTACGCCATGCTGGGCCAACTGGGCGCACCGGTCGGCTTCCTGATCGCCGGCGGCCTGTTCTGGTTCATGCTGGTCAACCTGACCAGCGAAGAATTCCTCGACTGGGGCTGGCGCTATCCTTTCTACGTGGCGTTCGCCATCAACGTGGTCGCGCTGTTTGCCCGCCTGCGCCTGGTGTCCACCAATGAATACGCGAAACTGCTCGACGAGCGCGAACTGCAGCCGGTGAGCGTGTTTGAAATGAGCCGCGGCCAGGGCCGCAACGTGATGATCGGCGCCCTGGCGGCACTGGCCAGCTACGCGCTGTTCCACCTGGTGACCGTGTTCCCGCTGTCGTGGGTCTCGGTCTACCAGACCCGTGCCGCCTCCGACTTCCTGCAGGTGCAGATGGTGGGCGCCGTGCTGGCCGCCATCGGTATCGTGCTGTCGGGCCTGCTGGCCGACCGCTTCGGCCGCCGCACCACGCTCGGTACACTGGCCGTGCTGATCGCTATCTTCAGCGCCTTTATTCCCAGCCTGATGGGCGGCGGCAACATGGGCCAGGATGCCTTCATCCTGATCGGCTTCAGCCTGCTGGGCCTGTCGTACGGACAGGCAGCCGGCGCCGTGACGGCCAACTTCCCTGCCCGCTTCCGCTACACGGGTGCCGCCCTGACGTCGGATCTGGCGTGGCTGGTCGGTGCCGGTTTCGCTCCGCTGGTGGCGCTGGGACTGTCGGCCAACTTCGGCCTGGCGTATGTCAGCTTCTACCTGCTGTCGGGCGCCGTCGCCTCGCTGGCAGCGCTGAGCCTGAACCGTGCGCTGGAGATCCGCAACTAAGAAGGTTAATCTGACAGTTGCAAATAAACAGGGCCCGATTTGATCGGGCCCTTTTTTTATCTGCCGGCGCTGGCGTCACGCGGTATCGGAGCGGCCCGTCCGACGGTAGCCACTGGCCGACAGCACGCGCAAACGGGTATGGATGCCGATGCCGCGTTCGCGCAGATACGCTTCGGCGGCGCTGCGGCCCTGCTGCTGCAGGATGGCGATGCCGGTTTCGATTATCGCCGCCGTCTCGACGTCGGGACGCGACAGAAAATGTTGCTGGGGTGGCTTGCCGGGAAGACGGTTATCCATATGAGTAATACCTGAGACTGGTGATGCCGGGTTGCAGAAAACGACTTTCCGGCATGCGGCACGCGCTATCCTCAGTCATGTTGCCTAAATGATAGCGCATATCATGTTGCAAGCCACTGTGCGCTTGTACAGTGTTGCCAGCGCCGCCGCGGTTCCTGGCATCCCATTGCAAAAATCCATTGCCAAATCACATCATTTGCATCGCCGCCGTGACGTGCGCGCCTGTGCGCACAGGCCGGCCTGCTATGCTAGCGCCTGCGCACGTTTGCGCCTCAGAAATATTGCTTATCAGTTAAACTTGCCCAACTTGTTTTTTCCTCCCCAGACCCGATGAATACCAAGACCCCGATCGACACCTTCAGTTTCCGCCGCATCCTGGCACGCAACGTCACCCTGCCGCTGGTGGTCGGCGTGCTGACCGCCCTGGCTTTTGTAGGCCTGATCGCCTATCTGTTATCCGCGCTGCGCTCGGTCGAACACTCGGAACGCGTGATCGGCAACGCCAATGAAGTAATGAAACTGTCGGTGGACCTGGAAACGGGCATGCGCGGCTACCTGCTGACAGGCGATGAAACGTTCCTGGCGCCGTACAAGTCGGGCAAGGCCAAGATCAGCGTTGAAATGACCACCCTGCTCGAACTGGTGTCCGACAGCCCGATCCAGCAGGACCGCCTGCGCCGCATCCGCGCGCTGCAGAACCAGTGGACCGATTATGCCGAAGCGGTCATCGCCCAGCGCCGCAACAACCAGGAATTCCTGGCGCGCGTGCGCCAGGGTGAAGGCAAGCTCGAATTCGACGAAATCCGCCGCGAATTCCTCTCGTTCCTGGGCCTGGAACAGCGTCTGCGCCAGGAGCGCAGCGATACTGCCGAGGGCCGTACCATGCTGGCGGTGGTGGTGTTTCTGATCCTGAGCCTGGGACTGTCGGGACTGCTGGCATTCATGGGCCGGCGCGAACTGCTGCGCCTGTCCGACATCTATAATGCGGCGCTTGAACAGCGCGGCAAGGACAACGAGGTACTGCAGGAACAGGCCTGGCTGCGCACCGGCCAGACCGAACTGGCGGACTACACCAGCGGCCAGCTGGCCCTGCCCCAGCTGGGACGCCAGGTATTGGACTTCCTGGCCCGGCGCCTCGATGTGGCGGTGGCCACGATTTACGTGACGGAAGACGACGGCAGCCTGCGCCGCACGGCCGTCTATGGTTTCAGCGACCAGCAAATCCAGGACAAACATGTGTTCAAGCCGGGCGAAGGCCTGGTCGGCGAGACGGCGCGCGAGAAAAAGCTCAAGCATATCAGGCAGGTGCCGGACAATTACCTGACCGTCACGTCCAGCCTGGGCCAGGGCGCGCCGCTGGAACTGGTGCTCACGCCCGTCAACAACGATGGCGCCGTCAACGGCGTGATCGAACTGGGCTTTACCCGTCCGGTCGCCCACCGCGAACTGGAACTGCTGCGCCTGATCGCTGCCAACGTCGGCACCTCGCTGGAAGCGGCGCTGTACCGCCAGCGTTTGCAGAATGTGCTGGAAGAAACCCAGCAACTGAACGAGGAACTGGAAGTGCAGCAGGAAGAACTGCGCACGGCCAACGAAGAGCTGGGCGAACAGTCGCGCGTGCTGGAGCAGTCGCAATTCCACCTGGAAGAGCAAAAAGCGGCGCTGGAACAGTCGAACGAACAGCTGGCCGTGCAGGCCCTGGCGCTGGACCAGAAGAACGTTGCCATCGGACAGGCGCACGACCAGCTCGAAGCGCGCGCCGAAGAGCTGCAGCGCGCCAGCCGCTACAAGTCCGAGTTCCTGGCCAATATGTCGCACGAGCTGCGCACGCCGTTGAACAGCTCGCTGATCCTGTCCAAGCTGCTGGCCGACAACAGCGGTGGCAACCTCACCCAGGAGCAGGTCACGTTTGCGCAGACCATCTATTCGGCCGGCAATGACCTCCTGACGCTGATCAACGATATTCTCGATATCTCCAAGGTCGAAGCGGGCAAGCTGGATCTGACGCCGGAAAGCGTGCCGTTCGGCGAACTGCTGAGCAGCATGAAGATGATGTTCGGCGCCCAGGCACAGCAGAAGAAACTCGAGTTTGCCGTCACCGTCACGCCCGATACGCCGCCGTCATTCGTCAGCGACCGCCAGCGCCTGGAACAGATCCTGAAAAACCTGCTGTCGAACGCCATCAAGTTTACCGATACGGGCGCGGTCAGCGTCACCGTGTCGGCCGACGCGGCCGGCCATGTGCGCTTCCAGGTACAGGATTCCGGCATTGGCATTGCCGACGACCAGCAGCAAAAAGTCTTCGACGCCTTCCACCAGGCCGATGGCACCACCAGCCGCCGCTATGGCGGCACGGGCCTGGGCCTGTCGATCTCGCGCGACCTGGCGACCTTGCTGGGCGGCACCATCGAATTGTCCAGCACGCCAGGCCATGGCAGCACGTTTACCCTGGTGCTGCCGCTGGAATGGAAGGAACGCGCGGCGCCTGCGGACACAGCGCCAACGCCGAAGCCGGCCCATATCAAGTCGAATTCGGCGGCGATTGCCGCCATGCCGGCGCCCAAGCCGGTACCGGTGGCCACCTTCAAGGATGACCGCGAAAGCACGCCGGTTGCCAGCAAAGGCCAGCGCTCGGTGCTGGTGATCGAGGATGAACCGGCGTTTGCCGGCATCCTGTTCGACCTGGCGCATGAAATGCAATACCGCTGCCTGGTGGCGCACGGCGCCGAGGAAGGCCTGCGCCTGGCGGAACAATTCTTGCCCGACGCCATCCTGCTCGACATGGGTTTGCCGGATCGCCCGGGCCTGTCGGTGCTGCAAAAACTCAAGGAAAACCCGCTGACCCGCCATATTCCCGTGCATATCGTCTCGGGCAATGACCAGGTGCAGGCGGCCATGCAGCTGGGCGCGATCGGTTATGCCACCAAGCCGCGCACGCGCGAACAGTTGAAGGAAGTATTCGTCAAGCTCGAATCGAAATTCACGCAGAAGATGAAACGCATCCTGCTGGTCGAGGATGACGAACGCCAGCGCGAAAGCGTGGTGCACCTGATCAGCGACGAGGACGTGGAAATCACGGCCGTGGCGCTGGGCGAAGAAGCGCTGGACTTGCTGAAGACGCAGATTTTCGACTGCATGATCATCGACCTGAAGCTGCCTGATATCCAGGGCAACGAATTGCTGGAACGCATGGAACACGAAGAGCTGTGCTCGTTCCCGCCCGTGATCGTCTACACCGGCCGCAACCTGAGCCGCGAAGAAGAAGCCGACCTGATGAAGTATTCGCGCTCGATCATCATCAAGGGTGCCCGTTCGCCCGAGCGCCTGCTCGACGAAGTCACGCTGTTCCTGCACAAGGTGGAGTCCGAACTGTCGACCGAACGCCAGGGCATGCTGCAGCAGGTGCGCAGCCGCGAGCGCGTGTTCGAAGGCCGCAAGATCCTGCTGGTGGACGACGATGTGCGCAATATCTTTGCGCTGACCAATGCGCTGGAACAGAAAGGCGTGGTGGTGGAAATCGGCCGCAACGGCTTTGAAGCGATCAGCAAGCTCAACAGCGTGGAAGATATCGACCTGGTGCTGATGGACGTGATGATGCCCGGCATGGACGGCCTGGAAGCGACGCGCCAGATCCGCGCCGATGGCCGCTACACCAAGCTGCCGATCATCGCCATTACCGCCAAGGCCATGAAGAACGACCAGGAGGAATGCCTGCAGGCCGGCGCGTCGGACTACCTGGCCAAGCCGATCGACCTCGACCGCCTGTACTCGCTGCTGCGCGTGTGGATGCCGAAGATGGAACGGATCTGATGGCGATCGACTACACGGACGCCCAGCTGCAGTCGCTGATGGATGCCATCTACCAGCGCTACAGCTACGACTTCCGTGATTATTCCGCGCCATCGCAGCGCCGCCGCCTGAACCATGCGCTGGACCGCCTGCATTGCGCCAGCCTGGACGAACTGCGCCAGCGCGTGCTGAAAGACGCGGGCGCCTTCGGCCAGCTGCTGCAGATGCTGACCGTGCCGGTCACGCAGATGTTCCGCGACCCGGAGTTTTTCCTGGCGCTGCGCGAGCAGGTGGTGCCGGTGCTCAGGACCTATCCTTCGCCAAAGATCTGGGTAGCCGGCTGCTGCACCGGCGAGGAGGCCTTGTCGCTGGCCATCATCCTGCACGAGGAAGGCATGCTCGAACGCAGCCTGATCTATGCCACCGACATCAATCCGCTGGTGCTCGACAAGGCCCGCCTGGGCGTGTATCCGCTATTGAATATGGAGCAGTACGGTGCCAATTACACGGCCGCGGGCGGCCTGGGCAGCCTGGAAGAGTACTACACCGTGGAGCACGCCACGGCCCGCTTCGACGCGCGCCTGCTCGACCGCATCAACTTTGCCGACCACAGCCTGGCCACCGACAGCGTGTTTGCGGAAACGCAGCTGGTCTGCTGCCGCAATGTGCTTATCTATTTCAACAAAACCTTGCAGGACCGGGCACTGGGGCTGTTCCATGAATCGCTGTGCCATCGCGGCTTCCTGGGGTTGGGCAGCAAGGAAAGCACCAATTTCAGCGCATTTGCCAGCGAATTCGAACAGCAGCCGGGACCGGAAAAACTATACCGCAAGCGCTCCGCACTGAGCGCCCAACGATCAGAGACGCGGCCCAAGCCGCGCCAATCAGAGCAGCAAAACTAGCGAGACCAGGTAATACCAGGAACCAGCCATGATGAATGAAACCAGTACCAAACTGTTGATAGTCGACGACCTGCCGGAAAACCTGCGCGCGCTGAATGCGCTGATACGCGAATCGGACCGCAGCGTCTACCAGGCGTCCTCGGGCGAGGAAGCGCTGGCCCTGCTGCTCGAACACGATTTTGCGCTGGCCATACTCGACGTGCAGATGCCGGAAATGGACGGCTTCGAGCTGGCCCAGCTGATGCGCGGTACCGAAAAGACGCGCCATATCCCGATCGTCTTCGTCACGGCGGCCGGCAAGGAAATGAATTTTGCCTTCCAGGGCTATGAAAGCGGCGCGGTGGACTTTTTGCACAAGCCGCTCGACATCAACGCGGTGCAGAGCAAGGTCAATGTGTTTGTCGCCCTGCACCAGCAGCGCGCCGAGACGCGGCGCCAGGTGCAGGCGCTCGAACACAGCCGCCAGCAGCAGGAAGCGCTGCTGCAGGAATTGCGCACCACCCAGGCCGAGCTGCAGCGCTCCTTGCGCATGCGCGACGAATTCATGTCGATGGTGGCGCACGAGCTGCGCACGCCCCTGAACACCCTGTTCCTGGAAACCCAGATGCGCACGCTGAACCTGGAACGGGGCAACCTGGCCGCGTTCGCGCCGGAAAAACTGCCGAAAATGATCGCGCGCGATGCACGCCAGATCCGCAGCATGGTGCGCCTGATCGACGACATGCTCGACGTGTCGCGCATCAGCAGCGGCAAGCTGTCGATCCGGCGCGAGCCGGTCGACCTGCCGGCGCTGGTGCGGCGCGTGGCCGAAGACCTGGCGCCGTGCGCCGGCGACGGCGCCAGCCTGCTGCAGGTGCAGGCGGAACAGCCGATCGAAGGCTATTGGGACGCTTTCCGCGTGGAACAGATCGTCGTTAACCTGATCAGCAATGCGCTGCGCTACGGCGAGGGCAAGCCGGTCGAGATCAGCCTGGCGCAAACAAAAAACAGCGCGGTGATCGAAGTGCGCGACCATGGCATCGGCATCGGCGCCAAGGACCAGGAACGCATCTTCGACGCCTTCGAACGCGTGGTGCACCAGGACCGCACAGGCGGGTTGGGCCTTGGCCTGTTCATTACCAAGCAACTGGTCGACGCGCATGGCGGCGCCATCACGCTGCAAAGCCAGCCCGGCCATGGCGCGCTGTTCAGCGTGACACTGCCGCTGGCGGGGTCCTGAGCATGGCTGCCACCACCATCCCGGACTTCCTGTTGCAGCTGGACCGCACGCTGCGCCAGCTGGAAGACACGGGCGAAATCCTGTCCGTCTCGGCGCACCTGCTGGGCCAGCAGCTGCACGCCCAGCAGGTGGCCTGTTTCGATATCGGCCAGCAGCTGCACTTCCCTACCCTGCAGCATGCCTGGAGCGATGGCCTGGCGCCAGGCGCCGCCGGCGAATACTTTCTCGGCGACTTCGCCGCCCGCCTGGCCGACGAACTGGAAGCGGACCGCCCGGTGGCGGTCGACGATGTCAGCCGCGATCCGCGCACGGCCGCACCCGCAGCCCTGGCCACCTTTGCCCGGCTCGGCATCCAGGCGTTCCTGAACCTGCCCATCGTCAAGGACGGCCAGCTGGCCGCCATCTTTGTGGTGCACAGCCGCGCGCCGCGCGCCTGGCAGGCGGACGAGATCGCGCTGGCGGTGCAGGTGGCCGAGCGCGTCTGGGCCAGCTTGCTGCGCGCGCAGGCCGAAAGCCAGCTGCGCACCCTGAGCGCCGATATCGAGCGGCAGGTGGCCGAACGCACGCGCGAATTCGGCCTGACCTGGCGCGTCAGTCCCGACCTGCTGGCCGTGCTGAACGTGGACGGGCATTTCGAGCATCTCAATCCCGCCTGGCACGCCACGCTGGGCTGGACCGACGATGAAATCCGCGCCATGCCCTTCATGTCGCTGGTGCACCCCGACGACCATGCACGCACGCTGGTGGTGTGGCAGGCGGCCCTGCGCGGCGAGCCGGCGCTGCGCTTTGAAAACCGCTATCGCGACAAGGCGGGCGAATGGCACTGGCTGTCATGGGTGGCGGTGCCGGAAGACGGCAAGATCTATTGCAGCGCGCGCGACGTCAGCGAGGACAAGGCCGCTGCGCAGGCGCTGCGCATGGCGCAGGAGTCGCTCGACCACAGCGTCTCGGCCCTGCTGCAGTCGCAAAAACTCGAAGCGCTGGGCAAGCTGACCGGTGGCGTGGCGCACGACTTCAACAATGTGCTGCAAATTATCTCCGGCAATCTGCAACTGCTGCAAATGACCATGGGCAGCGATCCGCAAGCCGCCAAGCGCATCGCCAGCTCCAGCGCCGCCGTCGAACGGGGCGCCAAGCTGTCGGCGCAGCTGCTGGCGTTTGCCCGCCGCCAGCCATTGAAACCGCTGGTGACCGACCTGGCCGCCCTGCTGCGCTCCACCGAAGACCTGTTGCGGCGCGCCGTCGGCGAAACGGTCGAGGCGCAATTGCATGTCGCCGACGACGCCTGGCAGGTGCTGGTCGACCCGAACCAGCTGGAAAACGTGATCCTGAACCTCGCCATCAATGCACGCGACGCGATGGACGGCCATGGCCGACTGACGGTGACGCTGAGCAATTGCACGCTGGACGGCACAGAAGACCTGGCGCCGGGGCAATACGTGCAGCTGGCCATCAGCGACACGGGCAGCGGCATCGCCCCCGAGCTGCTCGACAAGATATTCGAACCGTTCTTTACCACCAAGAAAGAAGGCGAAGGCACGGGCCTGGGCCTGTCGATGGCGTATGGCTTCCTCAAGCAGAGCGGCGGCCATATCCGCGCCGAAAGCACGCCGGGCGCCGGCACCACCTTCCGCATCTACCTGCCCCGTTCGCTTGAAGGGGTGACGGAACTGCCGTTGCAGCTGAGCGGACCTGTGCTGGGCGGCAAGGAAACCATCCTGGTGGTGGAAGACGATCTGCATGTGCAGACCACGGTGGTCGACATGCTGCTGGGCCTGGGCTACAGCGTGCTGAAAGCCTCTGACGGCCAGAGCGCGCTCGACATCATCTCCGGCGGGCAGCCGGTCGATCTGCTGTTTACCGACGTGGTGATGCCCGGTCCCCTGCCCAGCACCGAACTGGCGCGCCTGGCGCGGGTGCTGCAACCGGACATGGCGATTCTGTTTACCTCCGGCTATACGCAGGACGCCATCATGCACGGCGGCCGCCTCGACGCGGGCGTGGAGCTGCTCAGCAAACCGTACCGGCGCGAAGACCTGGCGCGCCGCATCCGCCACATGCTGGCCAACCGCCAGCATGTGGCGGCGCTGCAGCAGCTGGTGCAGCCGGAACAGCAAACGGCAGCGCCAACGCCCGGCGGGCGCCGCATCCTGCTGGTGGAAGACAATGCCGATGCGCGCGCCATGACCGGCGAACTGCTGGACATGCTGGGCCACCAGGTGCAGGCCGTCGGCTCGGCCGAGGAAGCGCTGCCGCTGCTGGGCACGCCCGGACTGGAAATCCTGCTGACCGATATCAGCCTGCCGCAGATGTCGGGCGTGGAACTGGCTGGGCTGGCGGCACGGGACCATCCGCAGCTGCAGGTGATCTTTTCAACCGGCCACTCGCCAGCCAATTCTGGCGTGCAAGATCCCGCCGCGCGCTTCCTGATCAAGCCGTTTTCGGTCGAGCAGCTGCAGCAGGCCTTGCAGGCCTGAACTACAGTGATCAGGACGGCTTGAGGGCGGCGGCCAGCTCTTCCAGCCCGAACGGCTTTTGCAGGAAACGCGCCTGCTCGCCGTTGGCCAGGCTGGCGGCCCAGCCGTGGCCGGAGGCGAAAATCACCTTCAGCTGCGGCCGCTCGGCACGCGCCAGGCGCACCAGCTCGACGCCGGACATGGCCGGCAGGCTGATATCGGTCAGCAGAATGTCGAGTCCCGGCAGCGACAGCAGCGGCAAGGCCGCCTCGGCGCTGGCCGCGCCATGCACCGTATGGCCCAGCATGTTGAGCATTTCCATGCACATCTGGCGCGCATCGTCATTGTCCTCCACCAGCAGCACGCAGCGCCCTGACGGGTCGGGCGCACCGGCAATGTTGCGGCCGGCCAGCAGGTGGCGGATGCGCCGCGCCAGATCCTCGCGCCGGTAGGGTTTGCTGAGCAGTTCCACGCCGGCGGCCAGCCGCCCTGCCTGCATGATGGCGTTATGCGTATAGCCCGAGGTAAACAATACAGCCAGCTCCGGCAGCAGTTCGCGCGCCACGCGCGCCAGCTCGGTGCTGGTTACCGGTCCCGGCATTACCACGTCCGTAAATAACAGGTCGATGCTGGCGCCGCCGCGCAGCAGCCGCAGCGCGCTGAAGCCATCGTGCGCGTGCAGCACGGTGTAGCCGAGTCCGCGCAGCATGTCGACCACCGTGTGGCGCAAGGCCTCGTCGTCTTCCACCACCAGGATGGTTTCGCTGCCGCCCAGCACCGGGCCGGTGCGCCATTGCGGCGGCTCGGCCAGCGCTTCGTGCGAGCGCGGCAGATAAATCCTGAAGGTGGTGCCGGCGCCCGGCGCACTCTGCACGCGGATATGGCCGCCGCTCTGGCGGATAAAGCCGTAGGCCATCGACAGGCCCAGGCCGGTACCCTCGCCTTCCTTCTTGGTGGTAAAGAAGGGATCGAAGATCTGCCCGATCACGACGGCATCCATGCCATGGCCCGTGTCGGTAATGGTCAGCAGCACATGCTGGCCGGCCACCGCATCGGCATGTTCGCCGGCATAGGCATCGTCGAGTGTGACGTTGCTCAACGTAAAGGTCAGCCGGCCGCCTTGCGCCATGGCGTCGCGCGCATTGATGGCCATGTTCAGCAGCACGTTTTCCATCTGGTGCGGGTCGACCAGCACATGCCACAGGCCGATGCTGACAAAGGTTTCCTCGAACACCAGTTCGCCGACGGCACGGCGTATCAGGTCTTGCATGCTGGCCAGCAAATCGCCGAGGTTGGTGACCAGTGGCGTCAGCGGCTGGCGGCGCGCAAACGCCAGCAATTGCAGCGACAGCCGGGCGCCGCGCTCGACGGCCGAGGCGGCCGAATCAAGGCGGCCGGCCACTTGCGGATTGTCGCCCGTGGTCAGTTTGAGCAGTTGCAGGTTGCCCGAAATAATCTGCAGCACATTATTGAAGTCGTGCGCCACGCCGCCCGTCAGCTTGCCGATCGATTCGAGTTTTTGCGCCTGCAGCAAGGCCTGCTCGCTGCGCAGCAGGGCCAGCCTGGCCTCCTGCTCGTCGGTCACGTCGCGTCCCACCGCATGGATCAGTTGCTGGACCGATACCGCCGTCCAGGCGATGGTGCGGTAGTCGCCATCATCGCGCCGGAAACGGTTTTGCGCGCGCAGAGTCTGGGTGCTGCCGTCGCTCAGGCGCGCCAGGTCCTGCAGGGCGGCCTCGCGGTCCTCGGGATGCATCAGGTTGATGACCTCCATCCCCAGCGAGGCGCTTTCCGGCCAGCCCAGGATGCTGGTCCAGGCAGGATTGACGGCGATGATGGTGCCGCGCACATCCACCACCAGCATGATATCCGTCGACAGGCGCCACATGCGGTCGCGCTCGGCCGTGCGCTGCATCATCTGCGTTTCCAGCGCGGCGTTGCGGTAGGCCAGTTTTTCCAGCCGGCCCCGCTCGATGACGTGCGCGATGCAGCGCGCGGCCATGTTGATCAGCTCGATATCGCCCTGGGTCGGGTGGCACGAAGCCTGGAACAATTGCCCCAGCACCGCAAGGATATGGCCTTTGGCATCAAACACGGGCGTGACCCAGCAGGCGCGGTAGCCATGCAGCATCGCCTCCTTGCGCCCGGCGCTCCAGCCCGGCTCGCGCGCAATATCGCCGCAATACACGGGTGCGCCGGAAAATGCCGCCACGCCGAACGGCGACGGTTGCGGCCCGTCGCCGTTGTGCTGCAAGGCCTGGCACAGGTCGTCCGGCAAATTGGGCGCGGACAGGCCATAAAAGCGGTCCGCTTCGTCGATCAGCACGACGCAGGCATGCATGGCGTCGGCGACCCCGCCGCTCATGTCATCCACAGCGGCCTTGCTGTCGCCATCGCCTTCCAGCGCCAGCAGCAGCTGCGCCAGGCCGTCAGCCACGCTGGCGCCCGCTGCCACGGCAGCGAGAGCGCGGTGTTCCGCGTCGAGCAAGGTGATGATATCGTGGGCGTGCACCGTATCCATAAAGCTGTACCAGAGGCGTGAATATACCACGCAGTAACGTTTCTTAGAATGCAAGGCAGAATGGCGTTTTTTATCAGCGCTTTTTTGCACACGGGACGCCGTGCTAGAGTGTTGCTTTCCTTCTATCCGAGGCGCCACGCCATGCCCCTGCACGCCCCCCTGATCGCCTCCGCCCTGCTGGCCGCTGCCCAGTCCGCCGTCGCCGCGCCGATGACGCTGGACCAGTACCTGGCGCTGAACGGCCCGCAGCCGACCGCCCAGATCGCCTACGGCCCCGCTCCGTCTCAATACGCCCAGCTGTTCCGCCCGGAAGGCAACGGCCCGTTTCCCGTGGTGGTGCTGGTGCACGGCGGCTGCTGGACGGTCCAGTTCGGCGGCATCAGGCAGATGCGCAACGTCGCCAATGCACTCAGCAGCCAGGGGATCGCCGTCTGGAATGTCGAGTACCGCCGCGTCGACGAAGAAGGCGGCGGCTACCCCGGCACCTATCAGGACATGCATGCCGCCCTCGACAGCCTGCAAAGCCATGCCAGCCAGTACCAGCTCGATACGACCCGCATCGTCGCCATGGGCCACTCGGCCGGCGGCCAGCTGGTGCAATGGATCGCCGGCAGAGGCAAACTGCCAGCGACCAGCCCCCTGTACCGCGAGAAATTCTTGGCTATCAACAATATCATCAGCCTGGGCGGCCTGGCCGACCTGCGCCACGAGGAAAAGCTGATCAAGTCCAGCTGCGACCGCGACGTCAAGCAACTGGCCGGCAGCGCCAGCAGCGAGCGCCCCGATATCTACAGCGACACCAACGCCGCCGACCTGATGCCCAACGGCACGCGCACCGTGCTGATCACGGGCGAGCTCGACACCATTTCCCCTCCCCGCGCGGCGCACGACTATGCGGCGAAAGCCGTCAGGGTCGGCGACCATGCGGAGGTGCTGATACTGCCGGGCGCCAGCCATTATGACGAGATTGCGTCGACCTCGCCGGCGTGGAAGATGATCTTGCCGGTGATACGGCAAATGCTGGGCCTGCAAGGCGACAACAAATGACTGCCTTGAAGTTCAATATTTTCGGGATATTGATCATGGTGGCTGGCTCACCCGGTGCATGGCGCGCATTCTATCCAGGCACCGATGGCAAGCGCCGGCCAGCCGACTTTATCGTGCCGGCTGACGTCGCGCAACACGAGCTGTGCGAATACCTGGCCGACCTGTTCCACGAAGAAGCCACACCGCGCAACAACACGGCAACCGAGATCAAACATGCATGAGCTGCCCACCGCCGGCACCGGCCACAACGATGCCATCCGCAAGAAAATCGATGGCGCCGTCTCGAAACGAAACCTGTCGCGCGCCGCGAACAATACCAAATGGGACGAGCTGATCCACCATTTCCGTGAACGCGAGGACTGGTGGCCGTCATACCGCTACAAGGCGGTAACAGGCTTTATCTCAGGCTGGGACGTGGAATGGCTCTACCACCTGCCGTTTCCGTTCGCCCTGGTCGAGTGGTTCGATATCGGCCTGAAGGAACCGGAGCCATCGAAAGGCATGCTGCTGCCACGCGCCTGTATCGACCATACGGAAGAAATAGCCGCCTTGGTCAGGAAGCTTGGTTTGGCATTCGAAGTGCGCGGCGATGTACTGAGGATCTGGGGTTATTTGCCCAAGACCTATGACGACTTTCCGCCGGCATAAGGCGACAACGCAAATCAAGGCAAGGAAAAGCAAGAATACAAGCGAACCCCGAATCGGCCCAAGGCCCGAGCAAAGGCTGTCCGGGCCAAGCGCGCCTGAAAAATGCCGAGAGCAAGGCGCGGCGACGCAGACAGTACGCAGGTACGGCAAGGAGCCGCAGCGCAGCCATCGGCATTTTCTCGGGCTCGCGTCTCCGGCCCGCTGTTGTTAAAGCTCTACTGTACGCGTGCCAGATAAGCTGCCAGCTGGGCGAAAGTGGCCCCAAAGCCCTGCTTCATCGACTCATGCCCTTCCTTGAAAGTTGCATGCTCAATATCCGAAGCCTCATGCGGCACCGACCGTAGCGTCATCGTCGTCTTGCCATCTTCTTCAGAAAGCGTCATCGTGTTATGCGCCTGAAGCGGCCAAGTGGCACTGACCGGATGCGGCACCACATTCCCCTCGCGATCCGCAAACGACAAGATGGAAACAATCTTCTCCGGCGCCTCGATTGCGTGATAGGTAAATTTGCCCCACATCTCATAGCCATTGTCGGCACGCATGCCGTAGTGAAAAATGCCTCCCGGCTTGAGTTCCAGCGCCAGCACGCTGAGCTCAAACCCCACCGGCCCCCACCATTGCGCCAGGCGCTCCGGCTCGACCCACGACTGGAAAACTAGTTCGCGCGGCGCGTCAAACGTGTGGGTAATGACAAAATCGCTGTTGCCCTGCTCTGCTTTAGTCATGATCCTTCCCCTCCAGTTGGCGTCATTCTCACCCCGAAGCAACTTCCGGGGTCGGACCCTGAGGCTCCGACCCCAGCCCTTCCGCCGTTGGGGGCGAAAAAAGATTCAACCTAAAATCTACCAGCATCCCCAAAATTCATAAAGCCCTACCCATCCAACATTTCCTGATGGTAAAATAATAGTTAGACACCTAACCATTAGACGACTTACCTTATGATTTCTATAGAAGAGCGCTTCTCCGCCGCGCTGCATAAAACGGCGCGCGGCTGGCGGCATGCCATCGACCGGCGGCTGAAAGACCTGGACCTGGGGCAAGCGAGCTGGATGTGCATCGCCATGATCGCCAAATCGCCCCAGCCTCCTTCGCAAAGCGAGCTGGCCCATCAGCTGGGAGTGGAAAACCCGACCATGGTGTCGATGCTGGACCGGCTCGTGAAATCGGGCTTCGTGCAGCGCCAGCCGTCCGAACTCGACCGGCGCGTGAAGCTGGTGGTGCTGACCGACGCGGGCATGCAAGTGTATGAAACGGTGCGCAAGGAAGCGGACGGCTTCCGCAAGGAGCTGCTGCAGGGTATCGCTGCGGACAAGCTGCTGGCCGCCACGGAACTGCTGGAAGCCTTGCAGGCGGCCACGGAGAAGTCCGCGTGAATGCCGTGACAGCGTCAACTCCTCTCCCCGCTTCTGAAGACCCCACGCTGAACCGGCGCATGATCACCATCTCGATCATGCTCGCCACGATTATCCAGGCGCTCGACGGCACGATTGCCAACGTGGCCCTGCCCCACATGCAGGGCAGCCTGTCCGCCTCGCAGGACCAGATCACCTGGGTCCTGACCTCGTTTATCGTGGCCGCCGCGATTGCCACGCCATTGACCGGCTGGCTGTGCGACCGCTTCGGCCAGAAGAAAACCTTCCTGGTGTCGGTCGCCGGCTTTACGATTGCTTCCGTGCTGTGCGGGCTGTCCGGCACGCTGTCCGAGATCGTTGCCGCCCGCCTGCTGCAGGGCGTATTCGGCGCGGCGCTGGTGCCGCTGTCGCAAGCCGTGCTGCTCGACATCAATCCGCGCGAAAAGCACGGCTCGGCGATGGCCATCTGGGGCATGGGCGTAATGATCGGGCCCATCCTGGGGCCGACCCTGGGCGGTTGGCTGACGGACAGCTATAGCTGGCGCTGGGTCTTCTTCATCAATATCCCGATCGGCGCGATGGCCTTCTACGGCATCTGGCGCTATATCCGCAAGGATCCGCCGAACCGCCGCATGAGCTTTGACATGTTCGGCTTCGCCACCCTGAGCCTGTCGATCGGCGCGCTGCAGATGCTGCTCGACCGGGGCGAGCAGAACGACTGGTTTTCGTCGACCGAAACCTGGATCGAGGCGATCGTGCTGGCCATGAGCCTGTGCTATTTTATCGCCCACACGGCGCTGCGGCCGGCCGGCAAGTCCTTCCTCGACTACCGGCTGCTGAAAAACTCGAACTATGTGAGCGGGCTGCTGTTCATCTTTATCGTCGGCCTGGTGCTGTTCGCTACCCGTGCGCTGACGCCGTCGATGCTGCAGGGGCTGATGAATTATCCGGCCGCGATTGCCGGACTGGTCACGGCGCCAAGCGGCCTGGGCACCATGATGGCGATGCTGGTGGTGGGCAAATTGACGGGCAAGGTCGATACGCGCGTGCTGCTGGGCGTGGGTTTTTCGATCACCGCGTTTTCGCTGTGGCAGATGGCCAACTTCACGCTGGACCTGGTGCCGAAGACGGTCGTGTGGAACGGCATTATCCAGGGCATCGGCCTCGGTCTCGTGTTCGTGCCGTTGAGCGCGGCGACGTTTGCCACCCTGTCGCCACAGATGCGTGCGGAGGGCACGGCCATCTACAGCCTGGTGCGCAATATCGGCAGCAGTATCGGCATTGCGCTGGTGCAGACGCTGCTGGTGCGAAATACCCAGATTGCCCATGCGTCGCTGACCGAGCATATCAATATCGCCAACCCGGCCCTGCACGACCCGGCAATTGCCGGCGTGTTCGACCTGTCCTCCGGTGCGGGGATGGCGGCCCTGAATGGCGAGATCAACCGGCAGGCGTCGATGATCGCCTACCTCGACGACTTCTGGATGATGATGTGGCTGACCATCCTGGTGCTGCCGCTGCTGTTGCTGATCAAGCCACCGAAGAAAAATGCGCCTGTCGTGGTCGACCACGCGGCGATGGAGTAACCCATGTCCAAGAAACCTATCATGAAGCTTTCCCTTACCGTGCTGGCGTTCAGCCTGGCCCTGGCCGGCTGCGCCAGCATACCGCCCGACACGCACGTGCTGCCGCAGCAGGACCTGGCCACGGCCCAGCTGGCATCCGATATCCACCTGGCCAGCGAAGGCTGGCCGGCCGCGCAGTGGTGGCGCCAGTTCCAGGATCCGCAGCTCGATAGCCTGATCGCCCAGGCATTGAGCGCCAGCCCCGGCCTGGACGTGGCCAACACGCGCATCGGCTCGGCCCTGGCTGCCTTCGACTACCAGCATGCGGAGCGCGACCCGCGCGTCGACCTGAACGCCGGCGTCAACCGCCAGCGCTATTCGGCCAACGGCCTGACGCCGGCGCCGATCGGCGGCAATTACTACAATGAAGCGACGGTGGGCGTGCAGGCCCATTACGACCTCGACTGGTGGGGCAGACACAAGGCGCAGATCGCGGCCGCCCTTGGCGAAGTCAACGCCCGCCGCGCCGAGTATGCAATGGCCGAGCAGATGCTGGCCTCCGAGATTGCCCGCCATTACTTCAGCATGCAAAGCAGCTGCGCCCGCATGGATAACCTGCATGCGCTGGTCACCTTGCAGCAAGCCCTGGTGGCGGACAAGGAAAAACGCATCGCCAACGGCCTGGGCGTCAACGACGACCATCTGTCCGCGCAAACGCGGCTGAGCCTGATCGAGCAGCAGATCGCGCTGCTGGAAACCCAGATCGTCACCGAACGCGAAGCCCTGCGCGCGCTGCTCGGTGCGGACAGCACCGCATTGACATCGTTGCAGCCGCGCGCGGCGCAAGCCTTGCCGCACGTGCTGCCCGGAAAACTGGGCATGGAGCTGCTGGCGCGCCGGCCCGACCTGCAGGCGGCGCGCTGGCGGGTGGAAGCTTCCTTGAACCGCATCGAAGCGTCGCAAGCCGCGTTCTATCCCGATATCGACCTGGGCGCATCAATCGGACTCGATGCGATCCGGCTGGGCAAGCTGCTGGAAGCCGGCAGCCGCACCTTGTTCGTGGGGCCGGCGCTGTCGCTGCCGCTGTTCGACAGCGGCCGGCTGCAGGCGCAGCTGAACGGCGCGCGCAGCGAGCGCAACGAGCTGATCGCCGACTACAACCAGAACGTGTTCAATGTGGTGCGCGACGTGGCGCAAGCCGGCGCCCGCGTGCAGGGCGTGGAACACCAGCTGCGCCTGCAGGGCGAAAGCCTGCGCGCCAGCGAAGCGCAGCTGCGCAATGCCAACTCGCGCATGAAACAGGGCCTGGCCGACCGCGCCTCCGTGCTCAATGCGGAGATGACCATGCGCGGCCAGGTGGACCTGGGCATGCAGCTGCAGAACCAGCGCCAGAACGCGGAAATCAACCTGAACGTGGCACTGGGCGGCGGTTATCGCGGCGCCAGCGATTTTGCTTCGAACAACACTACAAAATAACTGTCAGAGAAACCACCATGAGCGACGATACAATCAATACAACCACCGAGAACCCTGGCAAGCGCAAGACCGTGCTGATCGCCATTACCGCCGCCTTCGTGCTGGCCGGCCTGGGCTGGGCCGCCTATTACAACCTGGTGCTGTCCAAGGAAGAAGTCACCGACAACGCCTATGTGGGCGGCAACCTGGTGACCCTGTCCGCGCAGGTAACGGGCAACGTCGATGAAATTCGCGCCGATGAAACGCAGATGGTAAAAGCCGGCGCGCCGTTGATTACCCTCAACGCCATCGATGCGGACCTGGCCCTGCGCCAGGCCGAAGCGCGGCTGGGCACGGTGGTGCGCCAGGAGCGCGAGCGTTACTCCAGCGTGGCGCAGTACGACGCCGTGATCGAACAGCGCCGCCTGGCGCTTGCCACGGCGCAGGGCAATCTGTCGCGCCGCGCGCCGCTGGCTGCCGACCATACGATCTCGGGCGAAGACCTGGCCCACGCCAAACAGGCGGTGGACGATGCGAAAGCGGCGTTGACGGTGGCGCAGCGCCAGGCCGAGTCCGCCAAAGCGGGGGTGCAAGGCGTGGACCTGGCCAGCCACCCTGCCGTCCTGTCCGCCAAGGGCGACGTGGTGCAGGCCTGGCTGGCCGTGCGCCGCAACGCCGTGATCGCGCCCGTGTCCGGCTATGTGGCCAAGCGCAGCGTGCAGCTGGGCAGCCATGTGACGCCAGGAACGCCCTTGATGTCGATCGTGCCGCTGGACCAGCTGTGGGTCGACGCCAACTTCAAGGAATCGGAGTTGCGCAATATCCGCATCGGCCAGGCCGCCACCATCAAGACAGACCTGTACGGCAGCAAGGTGGTGTACCACGGCAAGGTGCTGGGCATGTCGGCCGGCACCGGCAGCGCGTTTTCGCTGCTGCCGGCGCAGAACGCCACCGGCAACTGGATCAAGGTGGTGCAGCGCGTGCCGGTGCGCATTACGCTCGATCCGAAAGAGCTGGCCGCGCATCCGTTGAGGATCGGCCTGTCGACCACGGTGACGGTCGATACCAGCCATGCGGAAGGCGCCACGCTGGACCAGCCGATGGTGGCGTCGGCGTTGTACGCGACCAGGGCTTTGAGCCAGCCGGTGGGGGATGCGGAAAAGATTGCCGATACCATTATTGCGCAGAATCTGGCGCATTGATGTGGGGCTGCTGTGTCGGCGCTGGCATGTCGGCGCTGGTAATGTCGGATTACACGCCTGCGCGCTAATCCGACCTACGATCTGCCAAGGTCACCGGGTAGGTCGGATTAGCGCTTCGCGCGCAATCCGACAACATTGTTGGGCCCAACAGCATTACCTGGTCTTGCCGGCCGCTACCTGCTCCAGGATATGCCTGGGCACGGCCGCATAATGCTTGAACTCCATCGTATACGTGGCGCGACCCTGCGTCAGCGAACGCAAGGTGGTGGAGTAGCCGAACATCTCGGCCAGCGGCACCAGCGCGCGCACGATGCGGCCCGTGCCGCCAGGGATATCGTCGACGCCCTGCACCATGCCGCGCCGGGCCGTCAGGTCGCCCATCACATTGCCCATGAAGTCTTCCGGCGTTTCCGCCTCGACCTGCATCATCGGTTCGAGCAACACGGGCGCGGCCTTGCGCATGCCTTCCTTGAAGGCGATCGAGCCGGCCATGCGGAACGCATTCTCGTTCGAATCGACGTCGTGGTACGAGCCGAACGTCAAGGTGGCTTTCACGTCCACCACCGGATAGCCGGCCAGCACGCCTGACTTCAATGTTTCGAGTATGCCCTTGTCGACGGCCGGTATGAATTCGCGCGGCACCACGCCGCCCTTGATGGCGTCGACAAACTGGTAGCCGGCGCCCGGAGCCAAAGGTTCGAGTTTCAATACCACATGGCCGTACTGGCCGCGGCCGCCCGACTGCTTGACGAACTTGCCTTCGATATCTTCCACCGCGCGCGTGATGGTTTCACGGTACGCCACCTGCGGCTTGCCGACATTGGCTTCCACGCCGAATTCGCGCCGCATGCGGTCGACCAGGATTTCCAGGTGCAGCTCGCCCATGCCCGACATGATGGTCTGGCCCGATTCCTCGTCCGTATGCACGCGGAACGACGGGTCTTCCTGCGCCAGCCGGTTCAGGGCAATACCCATCTTTTCCTGGTCGGGTTTGGTTTTCGGTTCCACCGCCTGCGAAATGACGGGTTCCGGGAAGATCATTTTTTCCAGCACGATGATATGGTCGAGCGCGCACAGAGTGTCGCCGGTGGTCACCGCCTTCAATCCCACGGCGGCGGCAATATCGCCCGCATACACTTCCTTGATTTCCTTGCGTTCGTTCGCATGCATCTGCAGGATGCGGCCCAGCCGCTCGCGCGCGCTCCTGGTCGGGTTGTACACCATGTCGCCGGAGTTGACGACACCAGAATACACGCGGAAAAACGTCAGCTGGCCCACGAATGGGTCGGTCATGATCTTGAACGCCAGCGACGCGAAATGCTCGTCGTCGGCCGGATGGCGCTCGACTTCCCGGTCATGCTCGTCATGGCCCATGATGGGCGGCACTTCAACGGGCGACGGCAGGTATTCGATCACGGCGTCGAGCATCGCCTGCACACCCTTGTTTTTAAAAGCGCTGCCGCACAGCATGGGCACGATTTCGTTGCGGATGGTGCGCGCGCGCAAGGCCGATTTGAGTTCCGCTTCGGAGAATGTGCCACCGTCGAGGTAGCGCTCGGTCAACTCGGGCGTGGCCTCGGCCGCCTGTTCGACCAGCTTGTCGTGCCATTCCTGTGCCTGGGCCTGCAGTTCGGCCGGAATATCGCCATAGGTAAATTGCACGCCCTGGCTGGCGTCGTCCCAGGTAATCGCGCGCATCTTGACCAGGTCGATCACGCCCGTGAAATGTTCTTCGGAACCGATCGGCAGCTGGATCGGCACGGCCACCCCTTTCAGGCGGTCGCGGATCTGCTGGCGCACGCGCAGGAAATCGGCACCGACGCGGTCCATCTTGTTGATGAAGGCTATGCGCGGCACATGATATTTGTTGGCCTGGCGCCAGACGGTTTCCGATTGCGGCTGCACCCCGCCCACGGCGTCGTAGACCATCACGGCGCCGTCGAGCACGCGCATCGAGCGTTCCACTTCGATCGTGAAGTCGACGTGCCCGGGCGTGTCGATGATATTGATGCGGTGTTCGGGAAAGTTGCCGGCCATGCCTTTCCAGAAGGCGGTAGTGGCGGCCGAGGTGATCGTGATGCCGCGCTCCTGTTCCTGCTCCATCCAGTCCATGGTGGCCGCGCCATTGTGCACTTCGCCGATCTTGTGATTGACGCCCGTATAAAACAGAATGCGCTCGGTGGTGGTGGTCTTGCCGGCATCGATATGGGCGCTGATGCCGATATTGCGGTAGCGCTCGATGGGGGTTCTGCGGGTCATCACAATCTCCTTGCCTGGCGTGGCGCATGCACGGACAGATGAAAAATGCGGGTTATCCAGTGTAGCAGACATCGATTTGCGCGGCACGCGGCACGCCATGTTTACCAAGCGCACAACAGCTTGAGTCAGTAGGCGCGCGCGCACGCATTCGTGCACGGGGCAAGTGAGGCTTTCCGCTATACTTTCCTCTGTATAAGATTAACAAACTTTAATACAGATCAATACGCGCGGAATTTTCCGTCACCAGTGCCTTTGCCGGCATGCCGAACCGGGCGCGCACCCACAGACATGCCCTTTATAACCCTATGACAATTGAACTGAAAAAAATCATCCTCGCCACCCTGCTGGCGTCGCCGGCGTTTGCCATGGCCGGCGAGCTGGAACAACAAATGCAGCGCTGCGCCGTGCTCGGCGACGCCAGCGCCCGCCTCGGCTGCTTCGACGTGCTGGCCAAGGCCGTCGAAGAGGCGACCAACGCCACCGGCGCCAACCCGCATGCCACCGGCGCCGCGCTGGCCGTGGCTGGCGCGGCCACGCCGAGCACGCCGTCCAATCCGGCCGGCGTGGCCACGCCGGAAGCCGTCAACGCGGCCGTGCCGGCCGTCGCCCAGGCTGGCGTCGCACCGCCGGAAGCGCCGATTTCGCGCGTCACGCAATTGTGGGAGCTGGACGACCCATCAAAGCGCGGCATGTTCAATATCCGCCCGCACCGCGACAACTATCTGCTGCTGGCCAATTACAGCAATGCGTCGAACGACCAGCCGTTCAAGGAGTTTACACCTGGCGGCGTCGAGACCCAGCACGTCGAGCTGACGTACCAGCTGAGCTTCAAGATGAAGATGCTGGAAGATATTGCTTCCACCCCGATCGACCTGTGGTTCGGCTACACGCAGCAAAGTTTCTGGCAAGCGTATAACCGCAAGGCCTCAAGCCCGTTCCGCGAAACCAATTACCAGCCTGAAATGATGCTGGTGATGCCGATTAACAAGCGCTTCGCCGGCATTGATTTCCGCTACGCCAACCTGGGCTTTGTGCACCAGTCGAACGGCCAGACCTCGACCCTGTCGCGCAGCTGGAACCGCGTCTATGCGGAACTGGGCATGGAGCGCGACAACCTGGCCGTCACGGCGCGCTACTGGAAGCGCCTCGACAACAGCAAGTCGGACAATGACAATATCGACATCATCGACTACATGGGCCACGGCGACGTGCGCGTCAGCTACCGCAACGACGGCCACGAGTTCTCGGCCACCCTGCGCCGCAACTTCAGCAAGAGCCATGGCTCCGTGCAGGCAGGCTGGGCATTTCCCGTCAAGGCCAACCTGAAGGGCTATCTGCAGCTGTTCTCCGGTTATGGCCAGAGCCTGATCGATTACAACTACTCGCAAAAGTCGATCGGCGGCGGTTTCCTCGTCGATTTCTGATGATGGTGGCGTCGGATTACGGCTGCGCCTGATCCGTCCGACCTGCGCAACTGATGGTGGTGGCGTCGGATTACGGCCCTGCGGGCCTAATCCGACTTACGCGTCGATATTGCCGGTAGGTCGGATTAGCGCGCAAGCGCGTAATCCGACAACATTGTTACCGCAAAACGGCAACGCAAAAATGGCGCCCATGGCGCCATTTTTCATGGGATCCGAGATCTTACCGCCGGCCGCCACCGAGCACCCGCGCCGGCAGCATCACGATCGCGCGCAGCAGCTCGAACACGCCGTCCAGGCCGATGCCGATCAGGCGGAACGGCAACAGCAGCAGCCAGGCCAGCGGATACAGCACCAGGGCCAGCAAGGCCAGCGGCCAGCAGACGAGCAACAGCAGCAGCCACAGTACGAATCCCAGCATTATGTTCTCCCGAAATAAATGTGCGGAGCAAGCCGCGCTTGCCCCGCTACCGAGACATGACTATAAAACCATGCTGGCAAGCGGACAACGGCAATGCGACGGAATGCAGGCTGGCGCGACGGGAGGACGAAAAGCGGGCATGAACGGTGCAGTGTCCTGCCGGGTGATTTATTGGCCGACGCAGATCACTTTGGTGATGTATTCATGGGCGTTGGGCTTCTTGCTGGTGGCCCATTTGATCGCCTGGTTGGCTTCGGCAATCGTCATCACCGTCGCCTTGTCCTTTGATTTGATAAAGGAGACGCCTTCAAACACGCCTTCCTTGCTGCGCATCACCTTGGCAAACACGGGCGGCCGGGTTTCGCCGTCGCTGATTTTGTTTTGCTGCACGAGGTAGCGCTGATCGATCTGTTCCATAGTAATAAAGCTGTCCAGTGGCTAAAACACGGAATATACCCTGAATGGCGCAACGCCGCAGAACGAAATGCTGCGGCGTCGCTAGCCGGACTGCCACCGGCGATCAGGCGTAGACGGCGCCGTGCGTGGCCGGCTGCATACTGACGTCATGGATCAGCTGCACGTTCATCGACGCTTCGAGCGAAGGAATCGAGCCGCCCGCGCGGTACTGGAAGCTGACCTGCAGCACGTCGCCGGCCTTGACCGCCATGGCTTGCGGCAATGGCAGGCACATGTAGTGATTCAGCCAGTCAATGGTCGAGGAGCGCTCGGGCACCACCGCCAGGATATTCTTGGTGACAAAGCGCAAGGCATTCAGAGTGCCGCTGCGCTCGACGACGAATTTGCCGTCAAAACCGAACAGGCCGTCATTGGGCTGGGTAAAGTCGATAATACTGTAGACGGACGGCGGCGCCAGCTCGAGCACGCCAGGGTGGATCGCCGTGGTTTCCTGGAACTGCACGATGGGCGCGTAAAAACCCTCGAAATCGTATTCCTGCTGCATCGGCTGCACGGCCATGATCACCGCTTCGGGTACGAACAAGGGCAGCGGGCCGCCGAAGCGGGCCAGGTAGCGGCGCTTGAACGACTCGATCACTTCGACCTGCTTTTCGCGCAGCATGCCGACATGGATCATTTCGCAGATCACCACGTCGACCGGCTCGGGCGGCAGGTATTCGAAGGCATCCGCATGGACAACTTCGACTTTTTCACCGTTGGCATTGAGCGCAAGCATCTTGCGCGCTTCCTTGACCATGTCGGGATTGAACTCCACGCACCAGACCTTGTCGGCCTTGGCGGCCGCAAAGCACGACAGCACGCCCGTGCCGCCGCCCAGTTCCAGCACTTTCATGCCGGGCCGCACCGCATAATCGATGGCCGACTTGAAGCCATGCATGCGGTTCTGGTCCATCAGCATATTGTGATGGTAATGGACGGGGATGAATTGCCCCAGGTAACAACTCTCGATCTCGCGTTCGTTCAGCATGGGTGTCCTCGTGGGGGCTGGTTCCGTGTTCCATTCGATTTTGTCGTTCCAGAAAGCAGTGACATCGCATGGGCTGCGGGTGGGCCGGCGGCAATACAGCCGGCGCCTGGCGGATAAGGGACTGCCCATGTGCTTGACTCCTGATTAATGCGACACAGGCATTATCGTCAATCATGGCCAGGAACAAAGGCGCGAGATGAGGGGCAAAACCATGCCAGTTCGGTTACTGGCACTTGTGTAGTAACTAGCGATTTGCTTGCTGTTGCTGGAATTTTTCGATAATCGCCGCCACGCCCGGCTTGTCGGCCGCCATGGCAAACTGCGTGGCAGTCCAGCCGTGGCTGCTTTTCAGCGATGGATCGGCGCCCGAGGCCAGCAGCAGCCTGACCGCCTCTTCCTGTCCTTCGCGGGCGGCAAACATCAGCGGCGTGATATTGGTGGGCGCAAGCGCATCGACTTTGGCGCCGCGCTCCAGGAACACCTTCATGATGGCCAGGTCGCCAGCCGAGGCCGCATAGTGCAGCGGCGTCCAGCCAGTCTGGTTGACTTTGGCGCCTTTCGCCAGCAAGGCATCGACCGCCTCGCGATTGTGCTTGTAGGCAGCCATCATCAGGGCCGTATTGCCGTTCGCCGAGCGCGCTTCGAGGTCGATGCCGGGCGTATCGAGCAGGACCTTGAACACCTTGCCGGCTTCGTCGCGCAGGGCAATGACGAGCGCGACGTCGCCGCGCTGGTCATCGGGCAGGTTGGGATTGGCACCCTCATGCAGCATCTTGCGCACGCCACCGACATTGTCGATCGATACCGCGCGGTAAAAACCGGCCTGGTCAGGCGCCGCGAGCACTGCCGTGGACAGGCACAGCAAGGCGGAAGCGACGATATTGCGCATGAGATTTTGCATGAGGTGTTTACGCTACCTGGTTGAAAAGCTTGAAGAAATTCGCCGTGGTTTGCTCTGCAACCTGGGCCAGTGGAATGCCTTTCAGGCTCGACAGGTATTCCGCCACATGTGCCACATAGCCAGGCTCGTTCATGCGGCCGCGGAACGGCACCGGCGCCAGGTATGGCGAATCGGTCTCGATCAGGATACGCTCCAGCGGCACTTCCAGCGCCACCGCCTGCAGGTCTTTCGCGCTCTTGAAGGTGACGATGCCGGAGAACGAAATATAGAAACCCATGTCGATGGCGGCCTTGGCCACCTCCAGCGACTCCGTAAAACAATGCATGACGCCCGCCACGCCGCCGTCGGCCACGCTGGCGCCCTCTTCGCGCATGATGCGTATCGTGTCTTCGCTGGCCGCTCTTGTGTGAATAATCAAGGGCTTGCGCGTGATTCTTGAAGCTTTGATGTGAGTGCGAAACCGCTCGCGCTGCCACTCCAGGTCACCGGTCAGGCGGAAATAATCAAGCCCCGTCTCACCGATGGCGATGATCTTCGGATGATCGGCCAGGCGCACCAGGTCTTCCACGGAAGGCTCGGGCGTTTCCTCGTAATCGGGATGCACGCCAACGGAAGCAAAGATGTGCGGATACTGCTCGGCCAGCGCCAGCACTTGCGGAAAATCCGGCAAGTCGACCGACACGCACAGGGCGTGCGTCACCTTGTTCTCGGCCATTTTGGCCAGAATCTCGGGCATGCGAGCAGCCAGCTCGGGGAAATTGATATGGCAATGGGAATCGATATACATAGGCGGGATTGTACCGGACGGCGCAAAAGTCTGCGCCTGGAAGAGCAGAAGCAATCAGCAAACCAAGGGGCGCGCCCCAGTAAAGGCGCCAGCACGGGCTCCCCGGGCCAAGCGAGCCTGAAAAATGTCGAGGGCAAGGCGCGGCGACGAAGACAGTACGCATGTACGGCGAGGAAGCCGCAACGCCGCCATCGGCATTTTCTCGGGCTCGCGACTCCGGCCCGCCGTTTTTAATCTCTAAGCAACCCGTTTGCCGAGAATAATCAGATCGCGCTCAACACCATCCAGATTCGCCACTTTGGGAAGATTCGCCCACACCTCAAACCCGAACTTGCGGAACAGTCCCAGCGACGGCGCATTATGTCCAAAAATAAATCCCAATACGGTATGCACGCCAACGGCAGGCGCATGCGCAATCGCCTCGGTCAGCGCATACGCGCCGATGCCCTTGCCCCGCGCCTGCGGCGCAATATAGACAGACAACTCCGCCGTGCCCGAATACGCGGGCCGCCCGTAAAAGTTCGAGTACGACAGCCAGCCCAATGGCGTGGGCGTGGCGGACTCATCGCTGGCAGATTCGACGATCCACAGCGGCCGGCGCTCCGGCGTATGGTCGTGAAACCAGGCCAGGCGCGACTCCACCGTGACCGGCTCCGTATCGGCCGTCACTTCGCGCGAGGCGATGGTGGTGTTATAGATGGCGACGATGGCTGGCAAGTCGTCGATGGTGGCAATGCGGTGGCGATAGCTCATGTTCTGAATGAAGTAGTGATGGCAAGTATTTGTTTTAACAGACTATTACAGGCAACTTGAAGTATATTCGAGGAGCATATCTTCAAGAAACAGCTTGGGCGACAGCGGATGGTCGGCAATCGCGCGCCGCTCGTTGGCCGCCTTGATGGCGGCCATCAGACGGCTGAGATTGATGCGTGCGGCCAGCGCCTCCAGTTCTCGGCGGTGGCGCGGATAGTAGCGGATGGTGCCGGACAGCTTGATCGAAAACAGGTCATACAGCCAGCGCTGCAGCGACGCCACCAGCGGCGCCAGCGGCGACTTCTGCAGCTTGTCGGCCGCCTTCAATGCCGCTTCCACGCCGGGATGCGCGAGCACCTGCAGCAACTGTTCCGTTTCTTCGCGGCCACCCGACTCGGACTGGGCCAGCGCCGCCAATGGCGCGCCGCCCTGCTCGCGCAGCCAGCTGTCGGCATCGTTCAGGCCCTGGGTCTTGAGCCAGGCCAGCGCCTGTTCATGGCTGGGCATCGGCAGGGCGAACTTGCGGCAGCGCGACAGGATCGTCGGCAGCAGGCGGTCCAGGCTGTTCGACGCCAGCAGGAACAGGGTGCCCGGCGGCGGCTCTTCCAGCGTTTTCAGCAAGGCGTTCGAGGCCGGGGTATTGAGCGCTTCGGCCGGATACAGCACCACCACGCGCAAGCCCTGGCGGTGGGTCGAGATATTCATGAAATCGGCCAGGTTGCGGATCTGCTCGATCTTGATGTCTTTCGAGGGCGCCTTGCTGGACTTGGCGGTTTTTTTGGCGCCCTCTTCGGCCTCGCCGTCATCGCTGACTTCGTCCTCCAGCGCCTCGGGCCGCACGCGGCGGTAATCGGGATGGTTGCCCTGGACAAACCAGCCGCACGAGGCGCACGCGCCGCAGGCATGGCCGTCGGGTCGCACGTCTTCGCACAGCAGCGCCTGCGCAAAATGCTCGATGAAGTCGGCCTTGCCGATGCCTTGCGCGCCATGGAACAAAATGGCGTGCGGCATGCGCGGGCGCAAGGCCTGCAATTGCTGCCAGGCGTCCTGCTGCCACGGATAAAGTGAATTAGTCATGTTCAATCAATCACTTGCCGTCTTATTCTCAAGCAGAACATCAAGCAGTTTCGCCAGTTCGATTTGAATATCGGCAATGCTTTGCGTGGAATCGATGATGCGGAAACGCTGTGGAAACTGCGCCGCGCGGCGCAGATATTCATTGCGCGTGGCGGCGAAAAAGTCGGCCTGTTCCTGCTCGAACTTGTCGAGCGAGCGCGTGGCGTCCAGGCGGGCGCGGGCCACGGCCAGCGGCACGTCGAACAGGAATGTCAGATCCGGCTGCAACTCGGGGTGCACCCAGTTCTCCAGCGCTTCCATCTTGCGCAGGTCCATGCCGCGCCCGCCGCCCTGGTAGGCAAAGCTGGCGTCCGTAAAGCGGTCGGAAATCACCCAGTCGCCGCGTTCCAGGGCCGGTGCGATCACCTGCGCGATGTGTTCGCGGCGGCTGGCGAACATCAGCAGCGCTTCCGTTTCCAGGTGCATTTTTTCATGCAGCAGCAGTTCGCGCAGCTTTTCGCCGAGACTGGTGCCGCCCGGTTCGCGCGAGGACACCAGTTGCACGCCGCGCTGGCGCAGGTAATCGGCGACAAAACCGATATGGGTCGACTTGCCCGCGCCATCGATACCTTCAAAGGTGATAAAGCGGGCTGGATAAGCTTGTGTCATAAAAACTTCTTGAGTAAGGGATTAACGCTGATACTTGTTCACGGCGCGGTTATGGTCGGGCAGGTTATCGGAAAACTCACTGGTGCCGTTGCCGCGCGCCACGAAATACAGGGCTTGCGTACGGGCCGGCGCCAGCGCCGCCGTCAGCGACTGGGCGCCCGGCAAGGCGATCGGCGTCGGTGGCAGGCCGCCGCGCGTGTAGGTATTGTACGGGGTGTCCGCTTCCAGGTCGCGCTTGCGGATCTTGCCCTGGTAACTGTCGCCCATGCCGTAGATGACGGTCGGGTCGGTCTGCAGCAGCATGCCGGTCTTCAGGCGATTGACGAACACGCCGGCAATCATGGCGCGTTCGGACTTCTGGCCGGTTTCCTTTTCCACGATGGAGGCCATGATCAGCGCCTCGTACGGGTTCTTGTACGGCAAGGCCGGATCGCGCTTGTCCCACGCTTCCGACAGGCGGCCGATCATCGCCACATGCGCCTGCTTGAAGATCTGCATCTCGCTGGCGCCCTTGGCGAACAGGTAGGTGTCCGGAAAGAAGAGGCCTTCCGGCTTGGCGTATTCCGGACTGATCTTCGCCATCAACTCGGCGTCGCTGAGTTTTTCCGTGTCGTGCTTGAGGCCCGGATGGACGGCCATCACCTGGCGCATCTGCCTGAAAGTCCAGCCTTCGATAATGGTCAGCGACTCTTGCGCGAATTCGCCGCGCGCCAGTTGCAGGATCAGCCGCTGCGGCGAAGTGCCGGGCTTGAGTTCGTAGGAACCGGCCTTGATTTTCGAGGTCATGCCCTCGATGCGGGCCAGCAGGTTGAACAGCAACGGCTCCATGGGAATGCCGGCATCGGCTATCTGCTGGCCGGCCGCATGGGCGCCGCTGCCGGGGGTAATGGCAAACGGAATCGCTTCGCCCTGCGTGACGATGGGCTTCTGTGCCCAGTAAACAAAGGTAGCGCCGGCACCGGTGGCGGCGATCACTGTACAAACTACAAGTTTTTTAAAGAAAGCCATTGTTCCGATTCTTGTGATGCAAGACAACTCGTGAGTTGCCTCGCTGTATATGATCGTTCATTTGTGAATAAAACCGGCGGAAAGCGCGCTAACTCGGCAATTGCGCCCGCTGCCGACGCGTTTCACGCGACATCACTATAATGAACCCGTAATCATAATGCTTAATTGCTGATCTAATGGAAATTATGAATAACTGGAATCACTTTTTACAGGCGCAAGGCGCCCGCAGCGAAAACACCGACGAGGCCGCAATTGCCGATTTTGGCGCGCCCTTGACCATCGGCCAGTTGCAGGACGGTTTTGTCGCTGCCGTCACCGACCAGGGCCTGATCGGCGTGAGCGGCGACGATGCCGCCAGCTTCCTGCACAGCCAGCTGACCAATGATGTGGAGCATTTAAATCAGGAGCAAGTGCGCCTGGCCGGTTATTGCACGCCGAAAGGCCGCTTGCTGGCCAGCTTTTTGCTGTGGAGAAACGCCAGCACTGTCTACCTGCAATTGTCCCGCGGTATCCAGGCGCCGATCCAGAAGCGCCTGCAGATGTTCGTGCTGCGCGCCAAGGCAAAACTGCATGACGCCACGCAGGACGAAGCGAACCAGGTGATCCTGGGCCTGGGCGGCAAGCATGCCTCCGCCGCGCTGCCGCAATGGTTTGACAGCCTGCCGGACGCGCCGTTCAGCAAGGTCGAAGGCAATGCGGGCACCTTGCTGCGCGTGGCCGATGCGTTTGGCCTGCCGCGCTACCAGTGGCTCACCTCCGCCGCCAACGCCGAAGCGGTCTGGCCGCAACTGGCCGCCAAGCTGGCCCAGGGGGGCAACGACGCCTGGCATCTGTCGGAGATCCATGCGGGCGTGCCGCAGATCAGCCTGCCGACGCAGGAACAGTTCGTGCCGCAGATGGTCAATTTTGAATTGCTGGGCGGCGTCAATTTCAAGAAAGGCTGCTATCCGGGCCAGGAAATCGTTGCGCGCAGCCAGTATCTGGGCAAGCTCAAGCGCCGCACCACTTTGGTCAGCATCGATGGCACGCAAGCTGCCGCCGGTGACGAGCTGTTCGCGGTCAGCGACCCCGAGCAGCCGTGCGGCATGATCGTCAATGCGGCGCCGAACGGCGCCGGCGGCGTCGACGCGCTGGTGGAAATGAAGCTGGCCGCCATCGAGGAAGGCGGCAGCGCGAGCGGCGCCGTGCGCCTCGGTTCCAGCGACGGTGCACCCGTGCGCTTCCTGGCCATGCCTTACGTGCTCGACGCACTCGATCTGTGAGAACCCCATGAGAGACTTGTATATTTATTACCAGGTAAAAGAAGAACACGCGCAGGCGCTGGAAGCGCGCGTGCGCGCCATGCAGGGCAAGCTGGCGGCAAGCTCGGGCGTGGCACCCCAGCTCAAGCGCCGTCCGGAAGCGCAAGACGGCCTGCAGACGTGGATGGAAATCTATCCGGTGGTGGGCGAAGGTTTTACGGGACAGCTGGAAGCGGCGTCCGACGAAGCCGGCCTGCTCGCGCTGACGGCCGGCGCGCGCCATGTGGAAGCATTCATGGACCTGCCCCCATGTGCCTGATCGTTTTTGCCTGGCAAGTCAACCCGCATGTGCCGTTGATCGCCGCCGCCAACCGCGACGAATTCTACGAGCGCGCCAGCGCCCCGGCCGGCAACTGGCCCGAGCATCCGCAAGTGTATGCGGGGCGCGACCTGCAGGCCGGCGGCAGTTGGATGGGCATCACGCAGATCGCGGGCGGCGCCTCGCGCTTTGCCGCCATCACGAATATCCGCAGTCCGCACGATCACCGCGCCGACGCCCCGTCGCGCGGCGCGCTGGTGGCCGACTACCTGGCCGGCTCGATGTCGGCGCAGGAATATATCGCGCAGATTCGCCCCGGCAGCGGCGCCTACAACGGTTTCAATCTGGTGCTGGGCGACGCCGCGACGCTGATCTGGTTTTCCAACCGCGGCGACGATGACCCTCGCAACGGCCAGCCTTTGGCGCCGGGCATCTATGGCCTGTCGAACGCCCTGCTCGACGCGCCGTGGCCGAAGGTATTGAAAACGAAGGCCCAGTTCGCCAGCCTGATGTGCCTGGGCGCGCCGGACGAAGCGTATTTCGAGATGCTGGCCGACACCACCCGCGCACCGGATTTTCGCCTGCCCGACACCGGCGTGCCGCTCGACCTCGAGCGCGTGCTGTCGGCCGTCTGTATCGAAACGCCGGGCTATGGCACCCGCACCTCGACCGTCGTCAAGCTGTTTCCCGACGCGCCGGGGGAATTGCATGAGCTGGTGATTCAATAAGCTGTCGCGCCAACAATGTTGTCGGATTACGCTGCGCTAATCCGACCTACCTTGCTGCAAACTTGCATGCGTCGCGCTGGCCGCGTAGGTCGGATTAGCGCGCAAGCGCGTAATCCGACACTGCCTGCGACATCGACAATGGTCGTTGTTATGCCAACAATCGTGTCGGGTTATACGCCGACAATGTGTCGGATTACGCTGCGCTAATCCGACCTACGTCCCGACCTCGTTATCTCTTCCTAAACCCGTGAAATGCCGGGGTCGGACCCACAGGGTCTGACCCCAAAACATGTGCGCACGCAAAAAGAAAGCGCTTGCGCAAGCGCTTTCTTTTGTTTAGGATGTTATCAAACGCGGCACAAAGCCGTGCATCACATATATAAAAACAAAAACAAATCATCAGGAGACACCATGGCCACCATGGAAGACGTAGCACGGGCGGCGGACGTATCGCTGTCGACCGTGTCCCATGTGCTCAACGGCACGCGCAAGGTCAGCCCGAAAACCGTGGCCGCCGTCAATGCGGCCATGCAGCAGATCGGCTACGTGCCCAATATGCTGGCGCGCGCACTGGCCGGTTCGTCTTCCGGCACCATCGGCGTGGCCATCTCCGCATTTACCAATCATTATTTCAGCGAAACCGTGCGCGCCGTCGAGGCTGCCTGCACGCGGCACGGCCTGATGATGCTGTTTTCCGATACCCACGACGATCCCGAACAGGAATTGAAAGTGGTGCAGAACCTGCACCAGCGCCGCGTCGACGGCATCGTGCTGGCGCCCTCGGGCGATCCGCACAACCGCGCCTTGAACTATCTGAACAGCAACAAGATCGCTTCGGTGCTGGTCGACCGCATGTCGCCGCAGGCCTTCGACCAGGTCGGCGTGGAAAATATCGACGCCACCTGCGAACTGGTCAGCCATCTGATCACCGCCCACGGCCATCGCCGCATCGGCTTTATCGCCGGCGCGCCGGGGCTGTCGACCACCGACGAGCGCATCGATGGTTATCGCCTGGCGCTGCAACAGGCGGGCCTGGCATTCGATCCGGCCCTGCTGCAGTGGGGCCACTCGAACCTCGAGCGCAGCGGCGCGGCCACGCGCGAGCTGCTGGCCCTGCCGCTGGCGCAGCGTCCGACGGCCATCGTTGCCGGCAATAACCTGATGACCATCGGCACCATGCATGCGCTGCGCGACGCCCATATCGGCGTGCCGCACGACATGGCGCTGGCCGGCTTCGACGATTTCGACTGGGCCGATTACTTCAGCCCGCGCCTGACCGTAATGGCCCAGCCGCTGGAAGAGCTGGGGGCGATGGCGGTCGACCTGCTGATCGAGCGCATTGCCAATCCACAACGCGCACAGCATGTGCAACGGCTGTCGCCGGTGCTGCGCGTACGCAATTCCTGCGGCTGCACCGCTGCCGCCGTTCCCGATTCCCCTATCTGACCCACCATGACGAACAAGATTTCCCTCGGTATCGATCTCGGTACCTCCGAACTGAAAACCGTGCTGATGGACAGCCGTGGCGCCGTGCGCGGCCAAGCTTCGGTCCGCCTCGACGTATCGCGCCCGAAACCGGGCTGGTCCGAGCAGGCGCCGCAGGACTGGTGGGATGCCTGCGTGGCCGCGCTCGCGCAACTGCGCGCGGCCTCGCCTGAAGAATTTGCCGCGATTGTCTGCATCGGCCTGTCGGGCCAGATGCATGGCGCGGTGCTGCTCGACTGCAATGACGCCTGCATCCGCCCCGCCATCCTGTGGAACGATGCCCGCGCGCATGCCGAAGCTGCGCAGCTGGCGCACGACTATCCGGCGTTTGCCGAAGTCACCGGCAGCCTGGCGATGGCCGGGCTCACCGCGCCAAAACTGCTGTGGCTGCAACAGCATGAGCCGCAGGCGTTTGCCGTGATCGACTGCGTGCTGTCGCCGAAAGACTATCTGCGCCTGCGCCTGACCGGACAAAAGATGACCGACATGTCCGACGCGGCCGGCACCTTGTGGCTGGACGAAGCGCGCCGCGCCTGGTTCGCGCCCATCGTCGAAGCCTGCGGCCTGCGCCTGGAACAATTGCCGCCGCTGGTGGAAGGCGACGCCGCCACCGGCACCGTGCTGGCGCCGGTGGCGAAACGCCTGGGCTTGCCGGACGGCGTGGTGGTGGCCGGCGGCGGTGGCGATAATCCGGTCTCGGCCGTGGGCATCGGCGCCGTCAATGCGGGCGACAGTTTCATTTCGCTGGGCACCAGCGCCGCTATCGTGTCCGTCACCGAACAGCCGCTGGGCAATCCGAATGGCGGGGTGCACAGCTTCTGCCACGCCCTGCCCGGCCGCTGGTATGCGATGGGCGCGATCCTGTCGGGCGCCAGCTGTTTGCGCTGGGCCACGGGCGTGCTGAACCAGGCTGGCGAAGCGGCGCTGCTGGCGCTGGTCGAAGCGGACATTCCCCTGGACCAGACGGTGTCGCCCGACGCGCCGCTGTTCCTGCCCTACCTGTCGGGCGAACGCACGCCGCACAACGATCCGCAAGTGCGCGGCGCATTTTTGCAATTGGGCCATGATAGCAATCCGGCCCAGCTTGGCTATGCTGTACTGGAAGGCGTGGCGTTTGCCCTGCGCGATGCGATGGCGGCCGTCATCTCGACCGGCGCCACCGTGCCGCACTGCCTGCTGGTGGGCGGCGGCGCGCGCAGCCAGTACTGGGCGCAATTGATGGCCAATGTGCTGGGCCGCGACATGCGCACCCTGCACAACAGCGAACTGTCGGCCAGCCTGGGCGCCGCCAAGCTCGGTTTTGCCGCCATCGGCGACACCGCGCTGCTGGCCACGGGACTGCCGATCAAGAACAGCTTTGCACCGGATGCGGCGCAACATGCGGCGCTCACCATCCGCTATAACAAATACCGCAGCCTTTTTCCTGCCGTTCAGGCACTGCACCAACTGTCGTCATCATAAGGACAAGTCAAGATGAATCAACTGCAACAACTGAAGCAATCGAGCACGGTCGTCGCCGATACGGGCGACTTCCTGCAGCTGGCCCGTTTTGCCCCGCAAGACGCCACCACCAACCCGTCGCTGATCCTGAAAGCCGTGCTGCAGCCCGACTATGCGCCCTTGCTGGCCAGCACCGTCGCTGATCATAAAACCGCCTCGCTCGACGATATCGTCGACCAGGTGCTGGTGCGCTTCGGCCTGGAAATCCTGAAAGTGGTGCCGGGCCGCGTGTCGACCGAAGTCGACGCCCGCCTGAGCTTTGACCGCGCCGCCACCGTGGCCCGCGCCCGCCGCCTGATCGCCCTGTATGAAGCGGCCGGCATCGCCCGCGAGCGCGTGCTGATCAAGATCGCCGCCACCTGGGAAGGCATCCAGGCCGCGCGCGAACTGGAAGCGGACGGCATCTTCTGCAACCTGACGCTGCTGTTCGCGTTCTGCCAGGCCGTGGCCTGCGCCGACGCCAAAGTGCGCCTGATCTCGCCATTTGTGGGCCGCATCTACGACTGGCACAAGAAATCGCAGGGCGCCGCATGGGACGAAACGGCCAGCAGCTTGTCCAACGATCCAGGCGTATTGTCCGTCACGCGCATCTACCAGTACTACAAGCAGCATGGCATCCCGACCCAGGTGATGGGCGCGAGCTTCCGCAATACGGGACAAATTACCGCCCTGTCCGGCTGCGACCTGCTGACGATCAGCCCGGACCTGCTGGCCAGGCTGGAAGCGTCGGAAGAACCGTTCGAGCGCGCGCTCGGCGCGGACCACGGCGCGCCGCAGGCGGCCATCAGCTATGACGAAGCGGCGTTCCGCTACGCCCTGAACGAAGACGCGATGGCGACCGAAAAGCTGGCCGAAGGCATCCGTGGCTTTGCCGTCGATGCCGCCAAGCTCGACAAGATGATCGACACCTTGCGCCAGGCAGCATGATGAACCGTCTTACCACCTTGATTTTCACCCGCAGCACTGTTTTCTTTTCACAATAAGAACCCTTGGAGATACCCATGAAAAAAGTTATTACCGCCACCCTGCTGTTGTCCGCCGCCTGCAGCGCGTTTGCTGCCGACAAACCATTGAAATCGATCGGCGTGAGCGTCGGCGACCTGGCCAACCCGTTTTTTGTCGCAATCGGCCGCGGCGCCGAGGAAAGCGCCAAGAAAATCGGCGGCGCCGGCGTGAAAGTGACCACCGTGTCGAGCAAGTACGACCTGAACACCCAGGTTGACCAGATCGAAAACTTTATCGCCAACAAGACCGACATCATTATCCTGAACGCCGTCGATTCCAAGGGCATCGCCCCGGCCATCAAGAAAGCGCGCAATGCCGGCGTGATCGTGATCGCGGTCGACGTCGGTGCGGTTGGCGCCTCGGCCACCGTGATGTCCGATAACACCATGGCGGGCGACGTCTCGTGCGCCTACCTGGCCAAGCAGATCGGCGGCAAGGGCAATGTGGTGATCCTGAACGGCCCGCCGGTCACTTCCGTGATCGACCGCGTGAATGGCTGCAAGAAAACCCTGGCCGCGTTCAAGGACATCAAGATTTTGTCCGACAACCAGAACGCCGGCGGCAGCCGCGACGGCGGCATGACGGTCATGTCGAACCTGCTGACGGCCCATCCGAAGATCGACGGCGTGTT
Organism: Janthinobacterium sp.; assembly: GCF_031995485.1. NCBI lineage: Bacteria > Pseudomonadati > Pseudomonadota > Betaproteobacteria > Burkholderiales > Oxalobacteraceae > Janthinobacterium > Janthinobacterium sp. Next base: position 10,816 of record NZ_DAMAGB010000033.1, on the reverse strand, counting down.
CGCCATCAACGATCCGACCGGCATCGGCGCCGAACTGGCCATCAAGCAAGCCAAGCGCACCGACGTGAAACTGATCACGGCCGTCGATGGTGCGCCGGACGGCCAGAACGCCCTGAAAAACAAGGCCGGCCTGTTTGCCGCCACCTCGGCGCAAAACCCGTACCGCATGGCCACCGACGCCGTGCAGATGGGTTACGACATCATGAACGGCCGCACGCCGAAGCAGACCATGGTGCTGCTGCCGACCCCGGCCATCACCAAGGAAAACGTCGCCACCTACACCGGCTGGGTAAAAAACTGATCTGGCTGGCCTGACCACGCGTCGTCCGCCCCGGCCCCGGCCGGCGGCGGGCGGCAGTTTCAAAGCAAGGAAGGACAGTCATGAGCGACGAAATCATTTTTGAAATGCGCGGCATCGAGAAGCGCTTTGGCGCCACGCGCGCGCTGCGCGGCGTGCACCTGACGGTGCGCAAGGGCGAGATCCATGCCGTGATGGGCGAAAACGGCGCCGGCAAGAGTACCCTGATGAAAATCCTGTCGGGCGTGTACACGCCGGACGCGGGCGAGATCATTCTCGACGGCAAAGCGATCAAAATCCGCAATCCCGGCGAGGCGCGCGCGCTGGGCATCAACCTGATCTACCAGGAACTGAGCGTGGCCAAGAACATGACGGTGGCGCAGAACGTCTTCATGGGCAGCGAGCCCAAGGGACCGTTCTTCACCGTCAACGGCGCCGAGATGCGCCGCCGCACCAATGCCATCCTGGCCGACCTGGGCTCGCGCTTCAATGCCGACACCATGGTGGCCAGCCTGTCGATCGCCGAGCAGCAGCAGGTGGAAATCGCCCGCGCCCTCGTGCACGAAAGCCGCATCCTGATCATGGATGAACCGACGGCGGCATTGTCCGACCGCGAAACCGAACAATTGTTCCGCATTATCGAGGAACAGCGCGACAAGGGCCTGGCGATCCTGTATATCAGCCACCGCATGGCCGAAGTCGAGCGCCTGGCGCGCCGCATCACGGTGCTGCGCGACGGCGCCTATGTGGGCGAACTGGGCAAGGATGAGCTGGACCAGAAGAAAGTCGTGCAGATGATGGTGGGCCGCCCCGCCGACGATTTTTATTCGCACCAGCGGCGCACCACGCGCGGCGCCGAGCGTTTGCGCGTGGAAAACGTCGGCGCCGGCAAGGTCAAGCCGGCCAGCTTCGTGCTGCATGCGGGCGAAGTGACGGGCCTGGCCGGACTGGTCGGCGCGGGCCGCACGGAGCTGGCGCGGCTGATCTTTGGCGCCGATAAAAAGGCATCGGGCCAGGTCTGGCTGGACGGCAAGGAAGTCCATATCAGCGAACCGCTGGCGGCGATCCGCCACGGCATCGGCTATTTGCCGGAAGACCGCAAGAGCCTGGGCCTGTTCATGCAATTGTCGGCGATGGAAAACATGTCGATGAATATCCTGTCGCAGCACGCGACGGCCGGCGTGGTCGACCGCCGCGCGCTGACCCGGCTGACGCGCGAATCGATTTCCAGCCTGAACGTCAAGGTATCGGGGCCGGAAGGCATCGTCGGCGGCTTGTCTGGCGGCAACCAGCAGAAAGTCCTGCTGGCGCGCTGGCTGGCCATCAAGCCGAAAGTGCTGATCCTCGACGAGCCGACGCGCGGCGTCGACGTGGGCGCGAAAAGCGAAATCTACAAGATCATCCACCAGCTGGCAGACGCGGGCACGGCCGTGCTGTGCATTTCCAGCGAACTGGCCGAACTGGTCGGCATCTGCGACCGCGTAATGGTCATGTGCGAAGGCCGGCTGACCGGGGAAGTGACGGGCGACGACATCACGCAGGAGAAAATCCTCGCCTACGCCACCCATCTGGATGCAGCTTAAAAAATCAACAACGGGAGAATTATCATGACTACCACCACCACCGGCGGCGCCGCAGGCGCCCGCCAACCTTTCAATGCCTCTACCCTGATGCGCCGCCTGGGCATGCTGCCCGTGCTGGTGGTGCTCTACCTGGCCATGTACGGCCTGACCGTGTATTTCTCGGCCGATGGCGAATCGACCTTCATGACCAGCACCAACACCATGAATATCTTCCGCCAGGTGTCGATCAATATCGTGCTGGCCTCGGGCATGACCTTCGTCATCCTCACCAGCGGCATTGATCTTTCCGTCGGCTCCGTGCTGGCCGTGTCGGCCGTGGCCGGCATGCTGATGTCGCTGTCGGCGCAGTTCGCCGGCTTTTCGATTCCCACCTTTCTGATCGTCGGCCTGCTGCTGGGCGCCTTGAACGGCGTGCTGGTGGCGCTGGTCGGCCTGAACCCGTTCGTGGTGACCCTGGGAACCATGACGGCGCTGCGCGGCGCGGCCTATCTGCTGGCTGACGGCACCAGCGTGCTGAACACGGAGATCCCGAGCTTCGAATGGATGGGCAATGGCAGCTTCCTGGCCATTCCATGGCTGATCTGGCTGGCCGCGCTGGTGGTGATCATGACCTGGTTTATCCTGCGCAAAACCACGCTGGGCCTGCATATCTACGCCGTCGGCGGCAATATCCAGGCAGCACGCCTGACCGGCATCAAGGTCGGCCTGGTGCTGATGTTTGTCTACACGATCAGCGGCCTGTTCGCCGGCCTGGGCGGCGCCATGTCGGCCAGCCGCCTGTATGCGGCGAACGGCAACTGGGGTACCGGCTACGAGCTCGATGCGATCGCCGCAGTGGTGCTCGGCGGCACCAGCCTGATGGGCGGCGTCGGTTCCGTCTGGGGCACCGTGATTGGCGCCCTGATCATCGGCGTGATGAACAACGGCCTGACCATTCTGGGGCTGTCGTCATTCTGGCAGTACGTGGCCAAGGGCGTGGTGATCGTGCTGGCGGTGATTCTGGACAAATGGCGCCAGTCGCACGCGCAGAATTAAACCCGTAACCCTTGAACAGCCGGGGTCGGACCCTGAGGGTCCGACCCCAGTCATTGCTCTTGGGTTGTTTCAAAATACCAGGCGCATTTCAATATGCGCGATCCCCGCCTCGTCAAACTCCTCCCCCTGCTGCACAAAGCCATGGCGCGCATAAAATGGCGCGGCCACGGTCTGGGCATTGAGCACGACGGCGGCATCGCCGCGCGCGCGCGCTTTTTGCATCAGTTGCTGCAGGATGGCGCCGCCGACTCCGGTGCCGCGCCCAGCCTTGCGCACGGCCATGCGGCCGATATGGCCGTCGGGCAGCAGGCGGCCCGTGCCGATGGCGTTGCCGGCGGCATCATAGGCGACGGCATGCAGGCAGACGGCGTCCATCTCGTCGAGTTCGATCTCGGCGGGAACCTTCTGTTCATCGACAAAGACTTCAAAGCGGATGGCGGATGCGTCCCGGGACAGGGTGTCCCAGTCGCCGAGGCGGATAGTGTAATTAGTCATGGTGGCATCGGAGTAGAAACAGGCCGCCATTGTCGCACGGCCTGCGATGCCAGGAACAGCCCGGATCAGCTTAACCCAGCTTGACCAGTTGCTTGCCGAAATTGCGGCCTTTCAGCAGACCGATAAATGCTTCCGGCGCATTGGCCAGTCCTTCCGCGATCGATTCGCGAAATTTCAGCTTGCCCTCGGCCACCAGCTTGCCCAGCTCGGCCAGGCCTTCCGGCCACAGTTCCGGCTGCTCGGAGACGATAAAGCCGCGCACGGTCAGGCGGTTGATCAGGATCAGGCGGAAATTCTCGACCGGGGTCGGCTCGCCGTTGTAGCCGGCGATCCAGCCGCACAGCGCGATGCGGCCGAAGGCGTTGGTGCGCGCCAGCGCCGCGTCGAACACCTTGCCGCCGACATTTTCAAAGATGGCGTCGATGCCGCTAGGGGTGGCGGCCGTCAGGTCCGCTTCCAGGTTGCCGGCCTTGTAGTCGACGCAGGCATCGAAGCCCAGCTCGTCCACCACGTACGCGCATTTTTCCGGGCCGCCGGCAATGCCCACCACGCGGCAGCCTTTCAGCTTGGCCAGCTGGCCCACCACGCTGCCCACCGCGCCGCTGGCAGCCGACACCACCACGGTTTCACCCGCTTTCGGCGCCATGATATGGTTCAGGCCGTACCAGGCCGTCATGCCGGGCATGCCCACCGAACCCAGGTAGGCCGACTCGGAAATATGCGTGGTGTCGACCTTGCGCAGCATGGTGCCGTCGGACACGGCCACTTCGCTCCAGCCCAGGGTGCCGACGACCGTGTCGCCGGCGGCAAATTTCGGATGTTTCGATTCGATCACCTCGCCCACGGTGCCGCCAATCATCGTCTCATCGAGGGCCTGCGAGGCGGCGTAGCTCTTGCTTTCGCTCATGCGCCCGCGCATGTACGGGTCCAGCGACAGATAATGATTGCGCACCAGCAGTTCGCGATCCTGGATGGCGGGAATCTCGACAGTTTCTAGGCGGAAATTGTCGGGCTGGACTTCGGCTTTGGGACGGGAGGCGAGGACGATGCGTTGATAAGTGGTCATGGAGCTCCATTCAGAGATTTATGATTGACACGGGAATTAACGACGCCTGACAAAACCGTGGCGAGCGGCAGTGATTTGTGGCCGAGAAGCGCAGCCGTACTTCAGTACGGTGAGCATCACAGGCCGCAAAACGCGACGCGCAGCAGGTTTGGTCAGGCGTCTCTACACTTCGTAGTCCATGCACTGCCGCGCTTCACGCACGGCGCCAAAAAACGGCTTGATCTTCACGTGTTCCGGATGGTTCTGGTAGGCGTCGAGCGACTCGCGGCTGTCGAACTCGCTGTACAGCACGATGTCGTACGTGGCTTCCAGGCCCGGCTGGGCCACGGCCGCCTCGAATTTGAGAATGCCGGGCACCAGCGCCGAGCAGCCGTCCAGCAAGGCCTTCAGCCTGAGTGCGTTGGCAGCGCGGTCGGCGCCTTCGGCGTGGTCCTTGAGTTTCCAGAAAACGATGTGCTTGATCATGTTGGGTGCAATGGAGTACGAAAGAGAGCCAATACTGTAACCGCTATCGGCCCGCTCTGCAGCACGCTAGAGCACCTCGAACAAGCCCGCCGCGCCCTGCCCGCCGCCGATGCACATGGTGACCACCACGTATTTCACGCCGCGGCGCTTGCCTTCGATCAGCGCGTGGCCCGTCAGGCGCGCGCCCGACACGCCATAAGGATGGCCGACGGCAATCGCGCCGCCATTCACGTTCAGGCGGTCGAGCGGAATGCCCAAGGTATCGGCGCAGTACAGCACCTGCACGGCAAACGCTTCATTGAGTTCCCACAGACCGATATCGGCGACTGTCAAACCCGCTTTTTTCAGCAGCTTGGGAATCGCATAGACGGGGCCGATGCCCATCTCGTCCGGCTCGCAGCCGGCTATGGCAAAGCCGCGGAAGATGCCCAGCGGTTGCAGGCCCCTGGCTTCGGCTGTCTTTGCGTTCATGACGATGGCCATCGCCGCGCCGTCGGAGAACTGGCTGGCATTGCCGGCGCTGATCACGCCACCGGGCACGGCAGACCGAATTTTCGACACGCCCTCATAGGTGGTGTCCGCGCGGATGCCTTCGTCGGCGGAGATCGTCACTTCGCGCGTGAGCAGCATGCCGCTGGCCTTGTCGGCCACGCCCATGGTGGTGGTCATCGGCACGATCTCGGCATCGAACAGGCCGGCGGCCTGGGCGGCAGCTGCGCGCTGCTGGCTTTGCGCACCGTACTGGTCCTGGCGTTCGCGCGAGATGTTGTAGCGTTTGGCCACCGTTTCGGCCGTCTGCAGCATGGGCCAGTACAGGGCCGGCTTGTTCTGCTGCAGCCAGACCTCGCGGTACATATGGGTGTTCATTTCGTTCTGCACGCACGAGATCGATTCGACGCCGCCAGCCGCATAGATATCGCCTTCGCCGGCAACGATGCGCTGCGCCGCCAGCGCGATGGCCTGCAGGCCCGACGAGCAGAAGCGGTTGACCGTCATGCCGGCCGTGGTTACCGGGCAGCCGCCGCGCAGGGCGATCTGGCGCGCGATATTGCCGCCGGTGGCGCCTTCTGGAAACGCGCAGCCGGCCAGCACGTCTTCGACTTCACCGGCCTCGATACCCGCGCGCTCGATGGCGGCGGCCAGCACATGGCCGCCCAGGGTGGCGCCGTGCGTCATGTTGAACGCGCCTTTCCAGGACTTGGCCAGGCCCGTGCGGGCGGTCGATACGATGACTGCTTCATTCATGTTACGTCTCCTGAGATGGTTTTATAGAGGGTTCGAGAATAGCATAATTAAGCACGGTCGTTCGCTCCTGCAAAGAGCCTGCGAAGGCTGTGCAAATGGCCCATGTTGTAAGCGCCGCGTAAGCTTGCAAGAACAGACTGGCCTCCAGCTGTTGCAAGAATGGTCAGCAAGACCTCGGCAACAGTTCACTATAAAACATAGGGAGACAACACCATGGCAACACCATCCGGTTCGGCCGACGTACGCAAGTTCGCGGCCAAGGGGGCACCGATGACCAGGGAGGAACGCAAGGTCATCTTTGCTTCCTCGCTCGGCACCGTCTTTGAATGGTACGACTTTTATCTGTACGGCTCGCTCGCTTCCATTATCGCCAAGCAGTTCTTTATCGGCGACCCCACCACCACGTTCATTTTCGCGCTGCTGGCGTTTGCCGCCGGCTTTATCGTGCGTCCGTTCGGCGCGCTCGTGTTCGGCCGCCTGGGCGACATGATCGGCCGCAAATACACCTTTCTGATCACCATCCTGATCATGGGCGGCTCGACCTTCATCGTCGGCCTGCTGCCGGGCCATGCGTCGATCGGCATTGCCGCGCCGATCATCCTCGTCATCCTGCGCATCCTGCAGGGCCTGGCGTTGGGCGGCGAATACGGCGGCGCAGCCACCTATGTGGCCGAGCACGCTCCCGAAGGCAAGCGCGGCGCCTTCACGGCCTGGATCCAGACCACCGCCACCTTGGGCTTTTTCCTGTCGCTGATGGTCATCCTGGGTACCCGCCTGGCGACCGGCGAAGCGGAATTCGAAGCCTGGGGCTGGCGCGTGCCGTTCCTGGTATCGGTGGTGCTGCTCGGCATTTCCGTCTGGATCCGCCTGGCCATGAATGAATCGCCTGCGTTTTCCAAGATGAAAGCCGAAGGCAAGACCTCGAAAGCCCCGCTGACCGAAGCGTTCGGCCAGTGGCGCAACCTGAAAATCGTGATCCTGGCGCTGATTGGCCTGACCGCCGGCCAGGCCGTGGTCTGGTACACGGGCCAGTTCTACGCGCTGTTCTTCATGATCCAGACCCTGAAAGTGGACCTCGCCACGGCCAACGTGCTGATCGCCATCGCGCTGCTGCTCGGCACGCCGTTCTTCCTGTTCTTCGGCAGCCTGTCGGACCGCATCGGCCGCAAGTACATCATCCTGGGCGGCTGCCTGATCGCCGCCCTGACCTACTTCCCGATCTTCAGCGGCCTGACCCACTTCGCCAATCCGCAGCTGGAAACCGCGCTGAAGAACTCGCCGGTGGTGGTGGTGGCCGATCCCGCTTCCTGCCACTTCCAGTTCAACCTGACGGGCACCAAGAAATTCCCGTCCTCGTGCGACATCGCCACCGGCTTCCTGTCGAACAGCTCGGTGAACTACACCAAGGAAGATGCACCGGCCGGGTCCATCGCCAAGGTGCGCATCGGCACGAAAGAGTTCACTTCGTTCAATGCCGCCATGACGGCCGACGGCCTGAACTTCGACGCCGACAGCAAGGCGAAAGAAACGGCGTTCAAGAAGGAAATCGGCGCCGGCATCAAGGAAGCGGGCTACCCTGCCAAGGCTGATCCGGACCGCATCAACAAGCCGATGGTGGTGCTGCTGCTGTTTATCCTGGTGCTGTATGTGACCATGGTGTATGGCCCGATCGCCGCGATGCTGGTGGAAATGTTCCCGACCCGTATCCGCTACACCTCGATGTCGCTGCCCTACCATATCGGCAACGGCTGGTTCGGCGGCCTGCTGCCGACCACGGCGTTTGCGCTGGTGGCCTTCAAGGGCGACATCTACTACGGCCTGTGGTATCCGATCGTGGTGGCGCTGGCAACCGTGGTGATCGGCACCCTGTTCGTGCGCGAAACCAAGGATAACAATATCTACGCCGACGACTGATGCAGTCGCCGCACCGGCGAAGCTGCCGGTGCCATGAAAAACGCCGCTGACCTTGCAGTCAGCGGCGTTGTCATTCGCCGCGCCAGCCTTACTTGGCAGCCTGCTTCAGGTGCTCGCGCTGTTGCACATACTCCTGGTAGCTGGTCTGGTTGCGCTTGCGGCAGGCATTGCGGTCATCGAAATTGTTAAGGCTGTTGCAGTATTCACCGATCTTGTCCCGGTTCGCGTCATACAGCACTTCACAGCCGGTAATGGCCAACAAGCAGGGAACGATCAGATATTTCATTGCATCTCTCATGGCATTGTATAAAACGGACTGCATAACAATTGTACGACGTACACGGCAGATTGCGCGCCTGCTTGCCCAAGGGGCCAGGACAGCTTTATCTTAACGCGATCCCGGCGCGAAGTACAAGCGCTCGGTTTTACTTTCGGGAAAGATATTGCGCGAGCGCATGAATCACCTGCCCGCCGGCTCAAGCCGGATCGTTCAGCAACGGCGTCTTTTCCGCAAATGCCGCCAGGTGTTCCAGTAGCACCCTTACCCTGGCCGGCAGGTAGCGCCGCTGGGTCCAGACCGCATACACATGGCGCGGCTGCGGCATCCAGTCGGGCAGCACGCGCACCAGGCGGCCATCGGCCACTTCATCGCGGCATTGCAGCATGGGGCACAGCAGCACGCCGATGCCCGCTTGCGCCATTTCGACGGCCAGCCGCATCTCATTGACGCGCAGCCGCGCCTGCGGCTGCAGCACCATTTCGGCGCCGTCGCCGGGACGGCGCAGGCGCCAGGTGCGCAGCGGTTCGGCCACGATCAGCTCATGCTGGGCCAAGGACGCCAGATCCTGCGGCACGCCGGCGCGCGCGAGGTACGACGGCGCGGCCACCATCACCAGCCCGGCGCTGCCCAGGCGCCGCTGCATCAGCGACGAGTCGTCGAGCGCGCCGACGCGGATCGCCAGGTCGGCGCCGCTGGTCACCAGGTCCTGCAGGCGGTTCGACAGTTCCAGTTCAAGCCGGATCTCGGGATACTGCTGCATGAAGCTGACCCAGGCGGGCGTCAGCAGGCCGCTGGCAAAATTGACGGGCGCCAGCACGCGGATGGTGCCGGACACGGCCGACAGGCTGGCATCGAGTTGCCGCGTGGCCTGGCGCAAGGCGTGCACCAGCGGACGGCATTGCTCATAGTATTGCCAGCCCTCCGCCGTCGGCTGCAGGCGGCGCGCGCTGCGGTTGAGCAAGCGGTAGCCCAGCTGGCGCTCCAGTTTTTGCAGCCGGCGCGTGACGGTGGCGGCCGGCAGTTCCTGCTGGGCTGCCGCTGCATTCAGGCTGCCAGCTTCGACTATGGCAACAAACAAGGCTAAATCATCGAGCATAATTTCATTTTTGGAATTTCAGATTAAAAATATGGCGCTAGTATAGATTGCTGCAAGTCGCTACGCTGACGCTCTCTCAACTTCTCGAAAGAATATCGATGTCCGATGCCCTGCGTTTGCGTTTTGTATTTGCCGTGCTGATGTCGCTGGTGATGACCTTGCTGATGAGCGCCTGGGTCACCTGGCTCAATATCGGCCCGCAAGCGGATTTCCTGGCGCGCTGGCGCCACGCGTTTTTTGCCGCCTGGCCGGTGGCGTTTTGCGCAGTCATGCTGTTCGCGCCGATCGTGCAGGGCATCAGCCGCAACCTGGTGCACAAGTTCGCCGGCACCCGCTAGGCGCGCGGGGCCACGGCCCCTGGGCTGTCTGCCAGCGCACCGACAGGCCCAATCGCCTGCTTTTTCCCTCTGTTCAATGTTTTCACATTCGCATGATGTGCCTATAATGGTTGTCACGCCCTACCGATCCGTGAACCAAGAAGGAGTTTCATGCAGCATCTATCCGTCGCCCGCCCCGCGCGCGCCATCCTGCTCGGCAGTGCCGGGCTGTTGCTGTCAGGCTGTTCACTGTTCCAATCGTCCGCGCCCCAGGCGCCGCTGCCGGCCAGCGCCACCCTGCCCGACGCCACCATTTCCTACACGCTGACAGGCCAGGGCAGCATGCCCGTGGTGTTCCAGTCGGACTTGGGCGACGGCAAGGACGCCTGGGACAGCGTGCTGCCGCTGGCGGAACAGCAGTACCGCGTGCTGGCGTATGACCGCCCCGGCTATGGCGCCAGCCGCAAGACCGCCACGCCGCGCGACCCGTGCACCATCGCCGCCCAGCAGCACGCGATGCTGGCGCAGGCCGGCGTCAAGCCGCCGTATGTGCTGGTCGGCCACGGCATGGGCGGGCTGTACCAGTATGTGTATGCGCGGCTGTATCCGCAGGAAGTGGCGGGCCTGGTGCTGCTCGACCCGACCCATCCCGATCACTGGCGCCGCATGCAGAGCGACGCACCGACTTCGGCCATGGCGATCAAGGCCAGGCGCAAGCTGATGTTTACCAGCATCGAGACGGTGGAATTCGACGCGCAGGCGCAGTGCCTGCAGCATATCGACCTGAAGACGCCGCTGCGCATGCCGACCATGCTGCTGGTGCGCGACAAGTTCGGCATCGAAGAGCTGGGTTCGGTGGAGACGCTGGTGCGCTCGCAGGAAAAGGACTGGCAGCGCATGACGGGCGCGCCGGCCATCGAGCGCATCACGGGCGCCGGGCATTATATCCAGAAGGATAATCCGGTGATCGTCAACGAGGCGATCAAGATGGTGGTCAAAAAGAAATAAGTAACCCAAAACCA
>NZ_DAMAGB010000032.1:0-74490 GCF_031995485.1 Janthinobacterium sp. | reverse complement strand
GGCAGGCGCCCGTCACGAGGCCGACATAGCCCGTGCCGATAATGGTGATTTTCATGGTTGTACCGTATGGATAATATAACTAACCGACCTGCAAGTGCTCAGCACAGGGTTCAGGGCGAGGCGCTGCAACGCAGCCATGGGCCCTGTGGTGGGCACGACTAGTTCATGACGTTCAATTCTTCTGTGCGTCGCGGTGGGTAGGTTTCCCACTTGTTGCAGCCCGGACAGTGCCAGTAGAACTGGCGCGCCTTGAAGCCGCAGTGGCTGCACTGGTAGCGGGCCAGCTTCTGCGTGTAGCCGTGCACCAGGTTTTTCACCATCGACAGTTCCGACCAGATGGCGGCCGGCGCGTCCATCATGCGCGCTTCGAGCAGCTTGTCCAGGCCCAGCAATGTAGGTGTGCGGCGCAGCTCGGCGCTTACCAGCTGTTTGGCGGCATCGACGCCATCGAGTTCGATCACGGCCTTGAACACCACTTCGATCAGGTCGATCGACGACGCTTCTTCCAGGTAGGAGCGCAGCAGGTTGATGCCTTCCTGCGGACGGCCAACTTTGGTGTAGCCATCCATCAGGCGCTGCGCGACCAGGGCCACGTGCGGCACGCTTTGCTGCTCGACGCGGCGCCAGGTCATGATCGCCTCTTCCACGTCGCCGCGCGCCAGCAGCACGTCGCCCGTCAGGATGGTGGCGCGCACGCTCTTGCGGTCGGTCTGCAGCGCTTTTTCCAGCAGCGGCATGGCTTCGTCCGGTTTCAGATGCACCAGCGCGTCATGCGCCAGTTCGCAATAGAACTGGGCGATTTCCTTCTGGCGCGCGCCGGCGCCCGATTCCTGCAGGCCCAGCGCCGCTTCGATGGCGCGCGGCCACTCCTTTTCGCGCTGGAAAATTTCCAGCAGCGCCCGGCGCGCCTGCACCGCATATTGCGTCTCGACCAGGCCATTGAAGGTTTCTTCGGCGCGGTCCAGCAAGCCCGCCTTCAGGTAATCCATGCCCAGTTCGTAGGCGGCATGCACCTGTTGCTCCTGCGGCAGGTCCGGGCGCGCCAGCAGGTTCTGGTGCACGCGGATGGCGCGCTCCGTCTCGCCGCGGCGGCGGAACAGATTGCCGAGTGCGAAGTGCATGTCGGCCGATTCGGGGTCCAGCTTGACGATTTCGATAAACGCGTCGATCGCCTTGTCGTGCTGTTCGGTGAGCAGGAAATTGAGGCCCTTGAAGTAATTGCGCGGCAGGCTGCGCGATTCCGACACCAGCTGATTGATGTCGACGCGCGCGGCTATCCAGCCCAGTGCGAAAAACACGGGAATGCCCAGGAGCCACCAGAGTTCAAAGTCCATGCGATATTTTTATTCGTAGAAGAGGAGAAAGAGGGTCACAGCGTTATGGCTGCGTGCCGACGCCATCGGGTTGCGGTTGCACATTGCTCGACACGCCCACGGCGTGCAGTGCGGCGATCGTGGTTTTCTGCCGGTTCGCTTCACGGCGGTGGCGGAACACGGTCGGCGTCAGGGCCAGTACGCCCAGGCTGGCGCCGGCGACAAAAAAGCCCAGCAGCATCAGGACCAGCGGGCCGCGGATTTCATAATTGAGGAAGACATGCAGGTCGACCACCTGCGCATTCTTCAGCGCAAAGCCGAAAAACAGGACGAAAAGAACACAGCCAACGATGGTGGAGATGATTTTCATCGATACGTCCAGACAGAGAAAAACGGCAATACAAAAGGTGTTCGTGCCACATGGCACAAAGCTTCGACATGATAGCAAAAAAAAAGCGGCATCCAGGGACGCCGCTCTTTATTTTCCGCCTTCCAGCAGACGATTAATCCTCGATGATCGGTTGTCCGACCATCGCGTCCACGCGCTCGCGCAACTGTTTGCCCGGCTTGAAGTGGGGTACCCGTTTTTCAGGCACCATCACCTTGTCGCCCGACTTCGGGTTGCGGCCGATGCGCGGTGGCCGGCTGTTCAGGGCAAAGCTGCCAAAACCGCGGATCTCGATGCGCTGACCGGTCGCCAGGGCGTTGGTCATCGCATCAAGAATGGTCTTGACGGCATACTCCGCATCTTTCGCCACCAGCTGAGAATAACGCTCAGCAAGGCGGTTGATCAGCTCGGATTTTGTCATCTGCCAGTATCCGCAGTCTTAGTTCTTGTTATCGAACTTGGCTTTCAACAAGGCGCCCAGGCTGGTGGTGCCCGAAGCTGCGTTGTTGTCGGTAGCTGCCATCTTCTGCATTGCTTCCTGGGTTTCAACGTTGTCTTTCGCTTTGATCGACAGTTGGATACCACGGGCTTTGCGGTCGATGTTCAGCACCATTGCTTCAACGGTGTCGCCGACTTTCAGGTGCGTACCAGCATCTTCAACGCGGTCGCGCGAGATTTCGGAAGCGCGCAGGTAGCCTTCAACTTCTTCGGACAGTTGGATCACGGCGCCTTTAGGCTCAACCGATTTAACGGTACCGGTTACCAGCGAGCCTTTGTCGTTCATGGCTGCGAAGTTGTTGAATGGGTCACCTTCCAGTTGCTTGACGCCCAGGGAAACGCGCTCGCGCTCAACGTCGATGGCCAGAACGATGGCTTCCAGTTCGTCACCTTTCTTGAAGCGACGCACGGCTTCTTCGCCGGTTTCGGTCCAGGACAGGTCGGACAGGTGCACCAGACCGTCGATGTTGCCGGCCAGGCCGATGAACACGCCGAAGTCGGTGATCGATTTGATCGCGCCGCGGACCTTGTCACCTTTTTTATGGGTAACACCGAAGTCGTCCCATGGGTTGGCTTTGCACTGTTTCATGCCCAGCGAAATACGACGACGCTCTTCGTCGATTTCCAGAACCATCACTTCTACTTCGTCGCCCAGTTGGACAACTTTGTTAGGAGCAACGTTTTTGTTCGTCCAGTCCATTTCGGAAACGTGTACCAGACCTTCGATACCTTGTTCCACTTCCACGAATGCGCCGTAGTCGGTCAGGTTCGTTACTTTACCGAACAGACGGGTGCTTTGTGGGTAACGACGGGACAGACCGGTCCAAGGATCGTCGCCCAGTTGTTTCACGCCCAGCGAAACACGGTTTTTCTCTTGATCGTATTTCAGGACTTTGGCGGTGATTTCCTGGCCAACCGTCAGCACTTCCGACGGGTGACGTACACGGCGCCATGCCAGGTCGGTGATGTGCAGCAGGCCATCGATACCGCCCAGATCCACGAACGCGCCGTAGTCGGTGATATTTTTGACGACGCCGGTCACGACCGTGCCTTCTTTCAGCGTTTCCATCAGTTTCTGACGCTCTTCGCCCATCGAAGCTTCGATGACGGCGCGACGCGACAGAACCACGTTGTTACGCTTGCGGTCCAGTTTGATGACCTTGAATTCGAGGGTCTTGCCTTCGAATGGGGTGGTATCTTTTACTGGGCGGGTGTCAACCAGCGAACCCGGCAGGAATGCGCGGATGCCGTTGGTCAGGACGGTCAGGCCGCCTTTGACTTTGCCATTGACGGTACCGACGACGATCTCGCCCGATTCCATCGCTTTTTCCAGAGCCAGCCACGAAGCCAGACGCTTGGCTTTATCGCGCGACAGGATGGTATCGCCGAAACCATTTTCCAGCGATTCGATCGCCACGGAAACGAAGTCACCAACTTTGACTTCCAGTTCGCCGTGGTCGTTCTTGAATTCTTCGACAGGGATGAATGCTTCGGATTTGAGGCCGGCGTTGACGATCACGAAATTGTGGTCGAGGCGCACGACTTCAGCGGAAATAACTTCGCCGGAGCGCATATCTTGACGCGACAACGATTCCTCGAAGAGCGCAGCAAAACTTTCCATACCGGTAGATTCGTTAGTTGTAACAGTAGACATAGGGTTCACACAAGTTAACCAGCAGAGATCGCACCATGCGACTTAAACTGGGTTAGGTTTTTGACACACCCGGACAGGCCAGGAGCCGTCAACGGGCACCACATAGCTGACGCTATTTTGTTGCTGCTGCATGCCATTTCAACACGGTTTCGACAGCTTCATCAGCCGTCATTGCCGAGGTATCGAGGACATGCGCCCCTTCCGCAGGGACCAGCGGCGCAATCGCACGGTGAGTATCACGTTCGTCCCGCGCCTGCAAATCCATCAGAAGGTCTTCCATAGTAGCAGAAAAACCCTTGTCTATCAATTGCTTGTAGCGCCGTTGCGCGCGCGCCTCGACGCTGGCTGTCAGAAACACCTTCAGCGTGGCGTGCGGAAAGATCACCGTGCCCATGTCGCGCCCGTCGGCCACCAGGCCGGGCGTCTTGCGAAACCCCAGCTGCAGGCCGACCAGCGCATGGCGCACGGTGGGCAGGACGGCAATCTTCGACGCCGTATTGCCGACCTCTTCCGCGCGGATCTGCTCGGTGACGTTTTCATGCGCCAGCAGGATCTCGCCATTGGCAAAGTGGCAAGGCAGGTGTTCCGCCAGCTTGGCCAGCGCGTGTTCGTCGCGCAGGTCGGTGCCACGGCGCAAGGCGGAGAGCGCCGTCAGGCGGTACAGCGCGCCCGAGTCCAGGTAATGAAAGCCGAGCTTGTCGGCCACGCGGTGCGCCACCGTGCCCTTGCCGGAAGCGGTGGGGCCGTCGATGGTAATGACTGGGATGTGGGTAGTGGACATGGTTTTGTCAGTAAAAAAACTGAACCCCAAACCGGAGCCGGGGTCAGACCCTCAGGGTCTGACCCCAGATTTCGTTTGGGGTTACTGGTTAAATCAAAGTGTCCTTCGCAATCCCCGCAAACGCGGCGAAATACTCGGGGAAGGTCTTGGCCACGCATTTCGGGTCGTTGATGCGCATCTCGTTGCCGCGGCGCGCGGCGCCGTCCAGCGAGGCCAGCGAAAAGCACATCGCCATGCGGTGGTCGTCATAGGTGTCGATGGTGGCGGCCGAAATCTCGGCCGGCGGCGTCACGCGCAGGTAGTCCGCGCCCTCTTCCACTTCGGCGCCCAGCTTGCGCAATTCGGTCGCCATCGCCGACAGGCGGTCGGTTTCCTTGACGCGCCAGCTGGCGATATTGCGCAGCGTGCTGGTGCCATCCGCATACAGCGCCGCCACCGCGATCGTCATGGCCGCGTCGGGAATATGGTTGAAATCCATGTCCACCGCTTTCAAGGCGCCGTTCGAACGCGCCTCGATCCAGTTTTCGCCCATCGTGATCGTCGCGCCCATCTGCTGCAGCGCTTCGACGAAACGCACGTCACCCTGGATGCTGTCGCGTCCCACGCCTTCGACGCGCACCGGGCCGCCACCGATGGCGCCGGCTGCCAGGAAATACGAGGCCGACGAGGCGTCGCCTTCGACATGGATGGTGCCCGGGCTTTGATAGTGCTGGCCCGGCTGCACCGTAAACGACTGCCAGCCGTCATGCTCGACCGTCACGCCGAAGCGCTGCATCAGGTTCAGCGTGATTTCGATATACGGTTTCGAGATCAGTTCGCCGGTGACATCGATGGTCACCGCATGGTCGCGCGCCATCAGCGGCGCCACCATCAGCAGGGCCGTCAAAAACTGGCTCGACACATTGCCGCGCACGGCGATGCGCTGCGCATGGATATGGCCGCGACGGATGCGCAGCGGCGGAAAGCCGTGCTCGCCCGTGTATTCGATCTGCGTGCCGACCGCGTTCAGCGCGTCGACCAGGTCGCCGATCGGACGCTCGTGCATGCGCGACACGCCGTGCAGCGTGTAGTCGCCGCCGATCACGGCCAGCGCCGCCGTCAGCGGACGAATCGCCGTGCCGGCGTTGCCCATGAACAGATCTGCTTCATGGTTCGGGAACACGCCGCCGCAGCCTTCCACATGGTGCACCTGGTGCAGGCTGGCCGCGTCCGCGTTCAGGTCGAATTCTTCCTGCGTCCATTTCACGCCCAGCGAGGTCAAGGCGGTCAGCATGACAAAGGTGTCGTCGGAGGCCAGCAGGTCGACGATCTTGGTCGTCCCTTTGGCCAGCGCGGCCAGCAGCAGCACGCGGTTCGAGATGCTTTTCGAGCCGGGCAGGCGCACCGTGCCTTCGGTATGGATCACCGGCTTCAGGTCGATATGGTGGGGGTAGTGCTTGGTCTGGGTCATGCGAAATCCTTCGAAAATTTTTATTTGGGCGCCGGCGCTTCCGCCGTTTCAATCGCCTCGATCCATTGCTGGCGCGCGTGCTGGGCGTTCGCGTACACGTTCTCGATCGCCGCGCCATCGTGGGCCGCCAGGTGCGTGCGCAAGGCGCTCAGCTGCGCCAGGTAGGCATCGAGTTCGGCCAGCAGCGCCGGCTGGTTGGCCAGGCTGATGTCGCGCCACATTTCGGGCGACGAGCCGGCAATGCGCGTGAAGTCGCGAAAACCGCTGGCCGCGTACTGGAACAGCAAACCGGCGTGCGGCTTGTTGGCGATATCGTCGACCAGCGCAAACGCCAGCAGATGCGGCAGATGGCTGACGGCGGCAAATACCTTGTCGTGCTCTTCGCAGCTCAACGTATGCAGGATGGCACCGCAGGCGCGCCAGGCGGCAGCCACTTTTTCCACGTCGGCGGCAGCGTTTTCCGCCAGCGGCGTCAGCACCACTTTCTTGCCCTGGTACAGATCGATAATGGCTGCGTCCGGCCCGTTGGTCTCGCGGCCCGCGATCGGATGGCCGGGCACGAACTGCGACACTTTCTCTTTCAGTGCCGCGCGCGCGGCCGCCACCACATCGGACTTGGTGCTGCCCGCGTCGGTGACGATGGTTCCCGGCTGCAGATGCGGCGCAATCGCCGCCAGGATGGCGCCGGTCTGCGCCACGGGCGCGGCCAGCAGCACCAGGTCGGCGCCGTTCAGGGCTTCAGCCATGTCGCCGCCGATCTCATCGATAATGCCCAGCTCCAGTGCGCGCGCCATCGACGCCGGCGAGCGGCCCATGCCGACCACGGTGTTGACCGCGCCCGCATGCTTCAGGGCGCGCGCGAACGAGCCGCCGATCAGGCCCACGCCAAAGATGACAACCTTGTTCAGCATACGATTCAAGCCAGCGCTTTCGTCAGCGCGGCGATAAAGATGGCGTTTTCCTGCGGCAGGCCGATGGAAATGCGCAGCCATTGCGGCAAGCCATAGCTGCCGACCGGACGCACGATCACGCCCTGCTTCAGCAGTGCCAGGTTGACGCGCGCGCCCGCCTCGTCGTCGTCGCCCACTTTGACCAGCACGAAGTTGCCGTGCGACGGCACGTATTCCAGGCCCAAGGCATCAAACGCTTCGGTGAACTGCTGGTAGCCGGCCGCGTTGTTGCGCGCGCTTTTCTCCAGGAATTCCTTGTCGTTCAGCGCGGCGATGGCGGCCGCTTGCGCCATCGAGTTCACATTGAACGGCTGGCGAATGCGGTTCATCAGGTCCGTCAGCACCGGCTGGGCAATCGCAAAACCCACGCGCAGGCCGGCCAGGCCATAGGCCTTGGACAAGGTGCGCGACACCACCAGGTTAGCATACTGGCGCACCCACTCGGTCGACTCGTACTGGTCGTCGGCCGACAGGAATTCGTTATAGGCTTCGTCCAGCACCACCACCACGTGCTGCGGCACTTTCCGCAGGAACGCTTCGATCTGCGCGGCCGACAGAAAGGTGCCGGTCGGGTTGTTCGGATTGGCGATAAACAGCAGGCGCGTGTCGTCGGTAATGGCCGCGGCCATCGCATCGAGGTCATGGCCATAGGCCTGCGCCGGCACCACGATATGGCGCGCGCCCAGGCCTTGCGTGGCCAGCGCGTAGACGGCAAACGAATACTGCGAATACACGACGGCCTGGCCATGCTGCACGAACGCGTGCGCGGCGATTTCCAGGATATCGTTGCTGCCGTTGCCCAGCGTGATCCAGTCGGCCGGCACGTCATAGCGCTGCGACAGCACGGCTTTCAGGTCGAAACCGTTGGCGTCCGGGTAGCGGCCCAGGTCGTCGATGGCGGCGATCATCGCCTGCTTGGCCGACTCCGGCATGCCGTACGGGTTTTCATTCGAGGCCAGCTTGACGATGGCCGCTTCGTCGAGACCGAATTCACGCGCAACTTCCGCGATCGGTTTGCCGCTCTGGTAAGGAGCGATGGCGCGGACGTATTCAGGACCGATATTTTTAGACATGGTGTGCTTTAAAAGTTGGTAATAGATTAGGCTGGCTGTTGTTGGGTTACGCTTCGCTAACCCAACCTGCGGAATACAGATATCGCGCAGGTCGGATTAGCGCAGCGTAATCCGACACCACCGTTGGCGTCACAAGCTGACCGGATACGACCCCAGCACCTTGAAGAACGCCGCATTGCCCTGCAGTTCGGCCAGCGCCTGCGCCACGGACGGGTTGTGCACATGGCCTTCCACGTCGACATAGAAATAATACTCCCAGCTGCCCATGCGCGCCGGGCGCGACTCGAAGCGGGTCATCGACACGCCGTGTTTCGCCAGCGGCGCCAGCAGCTGGTACACGGCGCCGGCCTTGTTCGGCACGGCCAGCACCAGCGACGTCTGGTCCTTGCCCGACGGTGCCGTCTGCAGGGTGCCGATCACGGCAAAACGGGTACGGTTGTGCGGGTCGTCCTGGATATGGCCCTTGACCACGCCCAGCTTGTACTGGGCGCCGGCCAGTTCGCTGGCGATCGCCGCCACCGTGCCGTCTTCGCCGGCCAGACGCGCCGCTTCCGCGTTCGAGGCCACGGCGTGGCGCGCGATATGCGGGTAGTGCTGGTTCAGCCATACCTGGCACTGCGCCAGCGCCTGCGAGTGGGCGCAGATCGACGTCACGCCGTCCATATTGCCGCTTTTGGTCATCAGGCTGTGGTGCACGGCAATCGCCACCTCGCCGCTGATGACGAGGCTGGTCTGCAGCATCATGTCGAGCGTGCGGTTGACGGCGCCTTCCGAGGAATTTTCGATCGGCACCACGCCGAAGTCCGCCGTACCCGCTTCGGCCGAGCGGAACACTTCATCGATGGACGCGCACGGCAGGCCTTCGACGGCGCTACCGAACTGCTGGTACACGGCCTGCTCGCTGAAGGTGCCGGCCGGACCCAGATAGGCCACCGTCACGCGCTTTTCCAGCGAGCGGCAGGACGACATGATTTCGCGGAAGATGGTCTGCACTTCGCGGTCGCCCATCGGGCCAGGATTGCGCTCGGCCACGCCGCGCAGCACCTGCGCTTCGCGCTCGGGGCGGAACACGGGCGCCTGCGTTTCGGCTTTCACGTGGCCCACTTCCTGCGCGATCAGCGCGCGGCGATTCAGCAGGTCGAGGATTTGCGCGTCGATCGCATCGATCTGTTCGCGCAAGGGTTTCAGTTTATCTGTCATGGTGTTGTTTCGTCAGCTGTACTTCAATCATAGCCGCACGGCCTGCGCCGGCGACGGCCGGCGCTCGTCGATGCGACTTCAGCGTCCGGCAAACTCGTTCAGATATGTTACTAGCGCCTGCACGCCCTCGATCGGCATCGCGTTATAGATCGATGCGCGCATGCCGCCGACGGACTTGTGGCCCTTCAGCTGCAGCAGGCCGCGCTGTTTCGCGCCGGCCAGGAAGGCGTCGTTCAGGCTTTCGTCGCGCAGATAGAACGGGATCGTCATGCGCGAACGGTATGGTGGTGCGACACGGTTCTGGTAGAAGTCGTCCGCGTCCAGCGCCGCGTATAGCAGCGCCGCTTTCTCGATATTACGCTGTTCCATGGCTGCCACGCCACCCTGCTTTTTCAGCCACTGGAAAACCAGGCCGGCGATATAGATGCCGTAGGTGGGCGGCGTGTTGTACATCGACTCATGCTCGGCCACATTGGCCAGGTCAAACGCCGACGGGCAGATGTCCAGGGCCTTGCCCAGCAGGTCTTCGCGCACGATCACCACCGTCAGGCCGGCCGGGCCGATATTTTTCTGCGCGCCGCCGAAGATCACGCCGTACTGCGACACGTCGACCACGCGCGACAATATGTGCGACGACATGTCGGCCACGATGGTGGTGCCGGCGGGTACCTGCGGCGCCTGCTGGAACTCGACGCCGTCGATGGTCTCGTTGGTGCAGATATGCAGGTAGGCGGCGCCCGGCGTCAGCTTCCATTCGGCCACCGGCGGCACGCCCGTGAAACCGGCTGCCTGCGAGGAGGCCGCCACGTTGACGTTGGCGTATTTGGCCGCTTCCTTGATGGATTTCCCCGACCACGAACCCGTGTGCACGAAGTCGATGGTGGCCGGTTGCGTTGCCGCCAGCCCCACCAGGTTCATCGGGATAATCGCGTTCTGGCCCAGGCCACCGCCCTGCAAAAACAATATCTTGTAGTTGGCGGGCACGGCCAGCAGTTCGCGCAGGTCCGCTTCGGCCTGCTTGTAGATGGAAATGAATTCGGGACCGCGGTGGCTCATTTCCATCACCGACATGCCGCTGCCATGCCAGTCCAGCATCTCGGCGGCGGCCTGTGCCAGCACTTCCCTGGGCAAGACGGCGGGGCCGGCGGAGAAGTTATAAATCGGGTTGACAACAGGATCGATCACGATACATTCCTCATGGTTATTGCGGCGGCTGCGTGGCCGCCCGCAGGACTTGTTCCAGCACGGCGTTGACGCGGGGAATGAGCACGCGCTGGCTGATCGCCATCGATTCGGCCGACAGCTGCGGCATGGTGGCCAGCATCTTGCGGCCCAGCGGCGTCTGGTAGAACGCCGTCAGTTGCTCGATTTCCTGCACCGTGTAATAGCGTGCGTACAGGGGCACCATTTCGGCGCCCAGTTCGTCGATCAGGCTCTGGTCGGCCAGCACCTGGGTCAGGGTGGCCACGGCCAGCGGTATCTCCTCTTCCGCATTGGCCAGCGCGCGCGCCTTGCGCTCCTCGGTCAGGTTGGCGTTGCCGCTGATGTTCTGCACGGCCGCCTGGCGCATCATGGCCGGCACCGATTGCAGCATCTGGTCGAAAATCTGCCGCGTCAGCGCGGGGAACTGCATGGCGTCGAGCATGCGGCGCACGGCCACCTTCATGGCGGGGCTTGGAGCGGCCTGGCGCGCCGGCGCCGCCTGCGCGTTCTGCGCCTGGGCCGGCAGGGTGGCCAGGAAAGCCAGCGAAAAGGCGGCGAAGAAGGTGGCGACGATTTTTCTCATGGTGTGCGGAATCTTGAATGACTGATAAAAAGGCCTGTGGCCTGCACGCTTTGTCGGGTTACGCCCTTTGGGCGAACCCGACCTACTGTCATGGTGCCGGGGCGGCAAAAAGCGGCGCCCATAGCAATTGGGGCTCCCGAAAGAGCCCCAATCATCTTACTCCGGCTGCGCCGGGTCGGTTCCGTCGTCGGCTGCAGGATCGGCAGAATCGGCAGGCTCGGCCGCCGCAGGAGCCGCAGCGGCCTCCGTCGTCAGCTCGACTTCGTCGATATCGGTTTCGACCACGCGCTGCAGGCCGGACAGCTTGGTGCCGTCTTCGACTGCGATCAGGGTCACGCCTTGCGTGGCGCGGCCCATTTCGCGGATCTCGGACACGCGGGTGCGGATCAAGACACCACCGGTGGTGATCAGCATGATTTCATCGGTCGTGTTGACCAGCGTGGCGGCAACCACGCGGCCATTGCGCTCGCTGGTCTGGATCGCGATCATGCCTTTCGTGCCACGGCCATGGCGCGTGTATTCCGTGATCGGCGTGCGCTTGCCGTAGCCGTTTTCGGTCGCCGTCAGCACCGACTGCTGCTCGTTCTCGGCCACCAGCAGCGCGATCACGTGCTGGCCTTCTTCCAGGTTCATGCCGCGCACGCCGCGCGCCGTGCGGCCCATCGGACGCACATCGTTTTCGTCGAAGCGCACTGCCTTGCCCGAGTCCGAGAACAGCATCACGTCGTGCTTGCCGTCGGTCAGCGCCGCACCGATCAGGAAGTCGCCATCGTCCAGGTCGACCGCGATGATGCCGGCCTTGCGTGGATTGCTGAAGTCCCTCAACGGCGTTTTCTTGACCGTGCCCAGGCTGGTCGACATGAACACATAATGGTCTTCCGGGAAGGTGCGGTTCTCGCCCGACAGCGGCAGGATCACGGTGATCTTCTCGTTGTCCTGCAGCGGGAACATGTTGACGATCGGTTTGCCGCGCGAATTGCGCGAGCCTTGCGGCACTTCCCATACCTTCAGCCAGTACATGCGGCCGCGGTCCGAGAAGCACAGGATGTAGTCGTGCGTGTTGGCAATGAACAGCTGGTCGATCCAGTCTTCCTCTTTGGTTGCCATCGCCTGCTTGCCGCGTCCGCCGCGCTTCTGCGCGCGGTATTCGGAAATCGGCTGCGCTTTCATGTAGCCGGTGTGCGACAACGTCACCACCATGTCCTGCGGCGTGATCAGGTCTTCGGTTTCCAGGTCGGTCGCGTTCAGTTCGATCTGCGAGCGGCGCACGTCCTTCTTGCCGGCGCCGTATTCGTTCATCGCCAGCGTCATTTCGTCGGTGATGATGACGGTCACGCGTTCCGGTTTGGCCAGGATGTCGAGCAGGTCAGCGATATGTTCCATCACTTCCTTGTACTCGTTGACGATCTTGTCCTGTTCCAGGCCGGTCAGGCGCTGCAAACGCATCTGCAGAATTTCCTGCGCCTGGTCGTCCGACAGCTTGTACAGGCCGTCGGCCTGCATGCCGTAGTGCTTCGGCAGGTTTTCCGGACGATACGCATCCACGCCGCCCGGCGTATTGCCGTCGCCGGTGCGCGCCAGCATCTCGCGTACCACGGACGAATCCCATGGACGCGCCATCAGCTCGACCTTGGCGATCGGCGGCGTCGGCGCGGCTTTGATGATGGCGATGAAGTCATCGATATTGGCCAGCGCGACGGCCAGGCCTTCCAAAACGTGGCCGCGTTCGCGCGCCTTGCGCAGTTCGAACACGGTGCGGCGCGTAACCACTTCGCGGCGGTGCGACAGGAAGCATTGCAGCATCTGCTTGAGGTTCAGCAGCTTCGGCTGGCCATCGACCAGCGCCACCATGTTCATGCCGAAGGTGTCCTGCAACTGGGTCTGCTTGTACAGATTGTTCAGCACCACTTCCGGCACTTCGCCGCGCTTCAGTTCGATCACCACGCGCATGCCCGACTTGTCGGACTCGTCGCGGATGTCGGAAATGCCTTCGAGCTTCTTGTCGCGCACGTTTTCGGCGATGCGTTCGAGCAGGGATTTCTTGTTGACCTGGAATGGCAGTTCGTCGACGATGATCGCGATGCGCCCGCCGTCCTTGCCGTATTCCTCGAAGTGGGTCTTGGCGCGCATCACCACGCGGCCGCGGCCGGTGCGGTAGCCATCGCGCACGCCCGAGACGCCATAGATGATGCCGGCGGTCGGGAAGTCCGGCGCCGGGATCAGTTCGATCAGTTCGTCGATCGTGCATTCCGGGTTGCGCAGCACATGCAGCGCGCCGTGGATCACTTCGGTAATATTGTGTGGCGGAATGTTTGTCGCCATGCCGACCGCGATACCGGACGAGCCGTTGATCAGCAGGTTCGGGATCTTGGTTGGCAGGACCGACGGTTCCTTTTCCTTGCCATCGTAGTTGGGCACGAAGTCGACGGTATCCTTGTCGATATCGGCCAGCAACTCGCCGGCGATCTTGTCCAGGCGGCACTCGGTGTAGCGCATGGCCGCAGCGGCGTCGCCGTCGACGGAGCCGAAGTTGCCCTGGCCATCGACCAGCGTGTAGCGCAGCGAAAAGTCCTGCGCCATGCGCACCAGCGTGTCGTAGATCGACGCGTCGCCGTGCGGGTGGTATTTACCCATGGTATCGCCGACCACGCGAGCGCACTTGACGTAAGGGCGGTTCCACACGTAGTTCGATTCATGCATCGCGAACAGGACACGGCGGTGTACCGGCTTCAGGCCGTCGCGCGCATCAGGCAAGGCGCGACCGACGATCACGCTCATGGCGTAATCGAGGTAGCTCTTGCGCATCTCTTCTTCGAGGGAAATAGGAATTGTTTCTTTTGCGAATTGATCCATTGGCGGTTCGACTGATCTCAGGCTGTGGTTAACTTATCTGTTACGCAATGTATGACGCAATACTGCATATCCTGTGCGGCTGTCGTCATGGAGTGGCTGGCAAAAGGGGCAGGACGGTTGCAAGAGTGCAGTTCCGCCATGGGCTTTTTGCCGGGCACGCCCAACAGTCAAGCGCACGATTTTAGCATGCGCGCCCCGCCACAAGTACAAATTGCCCGTCTGGCAGGGAAATCCCGCAGTGCAGCTGGCCATGGCCGGACGCACCGCCAACGTGCATGACTGCCTGACAATAGTGCATATTGGCAACGCTGCTTCAAGCCATCTGCCCGTAAAACAGGCAAAAAAAGCAACTACTTGTCACAGGCGCGTCATAATTGGGCATTTTCGTTGCGTAACTACAACATGCAGTCTAAAATCGCGGAAGCTTTGATTTGCCCACGGTCGTGCGCTACGGATGCGTGTGGCAAAATGAAGCAGAAGTTAATTGCTAGTTTCGCAATCTGAACGAGCGTTGTGGTCTACATGATAAAATCCCGGCACGTAAGACCAGTAGCGCCGTGTTGTTCTGCGGATATCACCCCCCGAAAGGAAAAAAGAATGAATAAATTTGTAACGCTGTTTTTCGCTGCATCCGCAGTGATTGCTGGCTCGGCTTCGGCTCAAACCCCAACCTCGCCACCATTCGCGCCAGTGACCACCGACATCAAAGCACCAACGCCAAAGAGCGCCTATGTGCAAGATGCCCGCGGCGTAATCGTGCGTGACCCATTCGGTCTGTGCTGGCGTACCGGCTACTGGACACCTGCTGACGCAGTGCCAGGTTGCGACGTGCCACTGTGCGTAGAGCCAGAAACCCTGCAAGACGGCAAGTGCGTGGCACCTCCTCCGCCACCAGCACCAGCGCCTGCTCCAGCACCAGCGCCAGTCGTTGTGCCAGTACCAGCAGCACCTACCTCGGAAAAAGTCAGCTTCGCCGCTGATGCCTTCTTCGACTTCGACAAGGCCACGCTGAAACCAGAAGGCAAATCGAAACTGGATCAGTTGACCACCCAACTGGGCGGCATCAACCTGGAAGTCATCATCGCTGTGGGTCATACCGACTCCGTCGGCACCGATGCCTACAACCAGAAACTGTCGGTACGTCGTGCTGATGCTGTCAAAGCCTACCTGGTTTCCAAAGGCGTTGAAAGCAACCGCGTGTACACCGAAGGCAAAGGCGAGAAACAGCCAGTTGCTGACAACAAAACTGCCGAAGGCCGTGCGAAAAACCGTCGCGTGGAAATCGAAGTTGTTGGTACCCGCAAGTAATTAATCTGCCGGCTGCGCCTGATCTGTTCATCAGATCAAGCGCAATCGATAAAAACCCCGCTACGGCGGGGTTTTTTTTCGTCCGTGGCTGCCTGTTTTGAAAATTGCCGCTATCATTCCATCCATGAACGCCGACCCTCTAGAAATCCAAAAATTCAGTGAGCTGGCCCACCGCTGGTGGGACCCCACTTCCGAGTTTCGTCCCCTGCACGAAATTAACCCCCTGCGCCTGGAATGGATCAACGCGAAAGTGCCGCTGGCCGGCAAGCGCGTGATCGACATCGGCTGCGGTGGCGGCATCCTGGCCGAATCGATGGCCCGCAAGGGCGCCAGCGTGACGGGCATCGACCTGTCCGAAAAAGCCCTGAAAGTGGCCGACCTGCACAGCCTGGAGTCCGGCGTGAACGTGCGCTACAAGCTGATCGCCGCCGAAACCATGGCCGCCGAAGAAGCGGGCCAGTACGACGTGGTCACCTGCATGGAAATGCTGGAACATGTGCCGGACCCGGCTGCCATCGTCAAGGCCTGCGCCACCCTGGTCAAACCGGGCGGCCATATCTTCCTGTCGACCCTGAACCGCAACCCGAAAGCGTATCTGTTCGCCATCCTGGGCGCGGAATACGTGCTGCGCCTGCTGCCGAAAGGCACGCACGACTACGACAAATTCATCACCCCGGCCGAACTGTCGCAATTCCTGCGCAGCGCCGGCCTGGACCTGAACAGCATGCGCGGCATGGGCTACAATCCGCTGACCAAGATCTACTCGCTGAACAACGACACCAGCGTCAACTATCTGGTGGCCTGCACCCGGCCTTTGTAAACAAATAGCCACACAAAAGGCGGCTGCGGCCGCCATTTTTCTTTTTTACTCACTTTTACTGTCCAGGCCCGCCATGACCACCGACCACCTGCCCGCCCCGCGCGCCATCCTGTTCGACCTCGACGGCACCCTGGCCGACACCGCCCCCGACCTGGCAGCTGCCATCAACCTGATGCGCGCGCGCGCCGGACTGGCGCCGACGCCGTACGAAGTGCTGCGCCCCACGGCATCGGCCGGCGCGCGCGGCATGATCGGCGCCTCGTACGGCATCGCCCCGGGCGAAAGCGGCTACGAGCCCCTGAAAACGGGTTTTCTCGACAACTACGAAGCGGCGCTGGCAGTGGAAAGCCGTCTCTTCGACGGCATCCCCGACCTGCTCGACGGCCTGACCGCACTCGGCTTGCCGTGGGGCGTGGTCACCAA
Source organism: Janthinobacterium sp. (assembly GCF_031995485.1). Classification (NCBI taxonomy): domain Bacteria; kingdom Pseudomonadati; phylum Pseudomonadota; class Betaproteobacteria; order Burkholderiales; family Oxalobacteraceae; genus Janthinobacterium; species Janthinobacterium sp. The sequence continues at coordinate 57,993 of NZ_DAMAGB010000032.1, read as the reverse complement.
CAAGGCGGCCCGCTTCACCGACCCGCTGGTCGGCCAGATTGGGCTTGGCGCCGCCGGCTGCGTAATCTCCGGCGACACCATGCCGCACCCGAAACCCCACCCCGCCCCCCTGCTGGAGGCGGCCCGCCGCCTGAATCTGGCCCCGGAAACCTGCTGGTACGTCGGCGACGACCTGCGCGACATCCAGGCCGGCCGCGCCGCCGGCATGCGCACCATCGCCTGCGCCTGGGGCTACTGCGGCCCGGTCGAGCCGCTGGCATGGAATGCGGATTACCTGCTGGAGACACCGGCGGCGTTGCTGGAACTGGTCAGCGAGGTGGTGCTGGCGGAGCGGGAAAGGCAGCTGGCGGCTTGATAGCTTGCAGGCCACAAGTGAGTTTGCGGCTCGCAGCAGAGGCTCGAGGTCAGACCCCGGCAGTTGCTGTTGGGCTAAAGGTTATGCCTCCACGGCTACGAAGCGTTCATTACGACGAATGCATCATGCACGAGTATGAAGTTTGCGCTACAATGAAGGTTCTGTGGGGACGACCTGGTTTCGACGTGGGTTGCAAAGCAGCGCAGGGCATACCGAGGGCTGGTTACCTCGTAAATACACCCAGAAAAAACTTAACTGCAAACGATAACTCGTACGCACTGGCAGCTTAATCGCTGTTAGCTCTAGAACACCTCGTCCCTGGGGTGGGCCGTCAAAAGCTCTAGAGTCATTTACAGGGACTCGTCGTATGCTGGGTTACTTAGCGTCCGACTAAATAATAGGTAACTCGCTTGCCCATAACGTGCACATCCGTGCTGGCTGAGTTAAATTAAATGATAGTGCTAAGTATGTAGAACTGTCTGTAGAGTGCTTGCGGACGCGGGTTCGATTCCCGCCGTCTCCACCACCTAATTGTACAAAGCCTTCCAACGCCGTCCAAGTGACGGCGTTTTTTATTGCTTCTCCTCTTAGCACCTGTCCATAACTGTCTTGCCAAATCCGCTGCCATCCAGCAATAATGGGGGTATCGAAGGGGGTATTCCTTCAAATTGAACTTGGAGAGAAGCTATGGCTGGGGGTATCGGAAGTGGGAAGCTGACGGACAAGGCTGTCAAGGCGTTTGTCGCGAAGGCCGAGAGTGGCAAGAAGCTGGCTGACGGTGGTGGGTTGCACCTGTTCGTCACACCTGCGGGTGGCACGACCTGGCGTATTAAATACCGCTTGGACGGAAAAGAGAAAATCTATTCCATCGGGCCCTACCCGCTCATTACCCTTGCTGCCGCGCGCGTTGAACTGATCGATGTCAAAGGGTTACTCCTTGAAGGCAAAGATCCTGTGAGCAATCGCCGAGTCAACCGCGCCGCGCACGCGGCCACTACCGACAATACATTTCAAGTGGTTGCCGAAGAGTGGCTGACGATGAAAAAGAAGGAGTGGAGCCTCGGTCATCACACAAAGTCGGCACGTGCATTCGAGCGTGACATCTACCCCGCCCTCGGCAGGCTCCCCATCGCCAGCATCACGCCTGCAATGGTCGCAACTGCTATCCAGAACATTCATAAACGAGATGTACTGGAAACCGCCACCCGCGTCCTCCAACACCTTAACGGCGTTTTCCGCTACTCCCAGGCAAAAGGGCTTTGTCGCGATAACCCAGCAGCGCCAGCACGCGAAGTACTTCCACGCAAGAAAGACAGCGGACGTATGCCCGCACTACTGGACTACGTAGCCTTGGGCGACGTATTACGTCGGGCGCAAATGGCCCGCCTCTCTCATTCCGTCCATTTAGCGCACCGCCTCTGCGCATTCACCGCCTCACGCATTGGTAACGTCGTCAATGCTGAATGGGCGGAATTTCAGCTTGAAGGCGAGCAGCCAGTCTGGACTATTCCAAGGGAAAAAATGAAAGTCACCAACCGCGACATTGACCATCGGGTCCCTCTCTGCCCAGAGATTACAGAGGAACTACGTCGCTGGCAGGCAATGATTGGCAAAAAGGGTTACGTCTTCCCATCTCCCGCCGGTGGCAAGCACATTGGCAGGGAGTCGATTGAGAAGGTATATCGCGTAACACTAAATCTGTCTGGCAAACACTCACCTCATGGCTGGCGGAGCGCCTTTTCGACCCTCGCCCGCGATCACGGCTTTGAGCGAGATGTAGTGGAACTCGCCTTGGATCACGCACATGACAATGAAGTGGCACGAGCCTATGACCGTGGTGAACGATTCGTTCAACGTGTGGAATTATACAAATGGTGGGGCAATCAACTTGCCAACGCTCAAAGGGGTGCAGAAATTCTGCCGCTGAATAAGAATGAAAAGGCAGCAGCTTAATTTCTAATAATTCAACTTTATATGGCAGTGTCCGCTTTCAAATTCTGAACATGCCAGATGAGCTGCAATCAACAACCAATCCCATGAGCAAGCCGCGTCAAAGCTGTTTTGCGGCTATTTCTAATCAGATATTTTTGGCAAACCGTTCTTAGCCGCATGTCTAATCAATCTCTCCACCAATTCCTTTTTCGTTAGTCCAAATTTTTTAGCCAAAGTGTCCAATTGAGACCTAACGTCTTCCGGGAACGCAAAATTGGTCTGCTTGGTTCCCTCCTGATTAGCACTAACCTGTCGCCGCTTCCACTCCTTCTTTATTTCCACTATATGCAACCGCTTTTCATCTAACTTCAAACCAGATGAATCCAAAAATAAAAGAAGAGCCTCGTAAGTATGGAAAGGATTTTTCCCTCTGGTCAACCTTGGCATTTCTTTTCTATACCAACCCCACGCTGTTTCGCATTTTTGTTTTTCTGAATTTTCCTTAAACCACTTGTAATATTTATCCTCCTCCAGATGGTGCCCCCAATCTTTTCGCAAAGAATCGAGTACTTCACTCTTCCTAGCAATTGGGGCATTCCAGTAATCAACAATCGCGATTAATTTCTCTCTAGGCGATAAGTGTGCTGGGTATACCGGCTCATCAATTCTGATTTCGTTTAGAAATTCATCGATTAACCATTTTGATTGCCGCGCGCTCTTCTCAATCCATTGCAGATCTTCTTCGCGAAGTATGGTTATATTTCTCTCCTCCTCAAAATATGCTATCAGTCTCTCATCCTCAATGAAATGAGCCATGCGGTCACACATATTGTTCGCACCGAACTCATCCAAAGGAAGAGCAAGCTTTAGCCTACGAAGCATCAACCACAGCCATACAACTTCTCTGTCGTTCAGCCTCCACTTGGGAAAGAGACTCTTCAACTCGTCCTTAAACTCTATATTCATAGACTATCAATTTTTCAATATTCATAGCTTTAACCAAAAAATTCACTTTGACCTATTATCGAAATTCATGAAAAATAGCTCAGAAATGTTCGAGAAATAGATTGGAAATATATCGGAAATAAGTGAATTTTTCAATGGTTCTCGCCCGATAAAGCGTCATACAAGGCTAGCGTGAATACGCCACTATGCAGAGTGGAGTGAGGACAGGCTGCAATGACCAACTCTCACCTCATTTTCGCTTCGATCATACCCCCAGTCTTGCCACCCACTCCGAACAAAGAGATGCCGCGACGATAAAAAACTACTGGCATCTCGAATGATCTGGACAAACCAGACAGGAGTACACCATGCGCCTCATCAGACTCACAGACGTCATCTACCTTACCGGCCTCGGACGATCAACCATTTACAAATACATCACCGAAAGTACCTTCCCAAAACCCGTACCATTAGGCGGTGCACGTGTCGCGTGGGTGGAGCAGGAAGTGCAGGACTGGATTATTCAGCGGATAGAAGAACGCGACGCTATGTAAGGGAGTACAGCCCATAACTGGGAGCTTCAACTCCCAGTTATATATCTTGAATTTATCTTGCCATAATTCTCAAAGCATTCCCCAAAAAAAATAAGTCTGCATATGGAAATCCACAAAAAATCTGCACCAGCCACAAAAATAATAAATAAAACCACTTACATACACGACTTAATATCAAACCGAAATACTGCTTCTTATGAAATCAAGCAAACAAAAGGAGCATTCATTAAAAAAAGAACACTTAACAGAAATATTTTTATAGCTGACTAGCTGATCCATTGTTCAAACAGACCAATGGAGCAAGCATGATAGTGCACGAAAAAATTAATCAACTTGAAGAGAAATCACTAAATCTAGAAAAACGCATGTTCGAAGTGAAATCCAGATACTTAGTTTTGTTTCTTACCCTCAACTACAAACCAGACTATCGCGATGACATGACAATAGATGACATCCAACAACACCGTGACAAATTATTTAACAATAGAAGATCCAACACCTTTCTTAAAGGCATCAAGGGTTATATCTGGAAAATTGAAGAAGGGAAAGAAGCCGGATTACACGTCCACTTACTCATTTTCTATGCTGGAGATCACAGAGCGGATGTCTACATTGCCAGAAAGATCGGTGACTACTGGGAAGATAAGGTAACAAAAGGCACAGGCAGTTACTGGAACAGTAATGCCGATAAGAATCGCATCCTTGCCCGAGGACTTCGTGTGGGGGTTGGCCAGATTGACCGAAATCATCTTGAGCGCAGGAAAGGCTTACATGCAATCATCCACTACATGGCAAAGGATGAGCCGTTGGCGGAACACCGCCACCATTGCAGAACCTTTGGCATGAGCCAATCACCCTAACCACAAACACTGGGAGAATCAGATTTCTTCATATATTGGATATTCACGATATCACTAGAGTCTGCTGTACTTCTAGGCTTTACGCACGGCAAGTAGGAGAAATCTTGCAATCATCCGACGACACGGCTACCTGACTCTTCACGTATCCAGTCGAGTGATAATGCCTACTTTGAGCAAGCGCCAGCGCCTGACTGGTCTCGCCCCGTTTCGTAGAATGCGGCAGTAGCATTGATCGAAGGCGCGAGGCAGGGGCGCTTGCCGTGGTACGTCTTTGAACGCGACGGCGAGATCGCCGGCTACGCCTACGCAACGCCCTGGAGTGGGGTAAACAGATCGGGCGGTCTCGACCAATTAAGTCGAGCCCCAACCACACTCGGATACACCAAAAAAAGAGCTACCTGCCCCTTGCGGGCAGGTAGCTCTGTGCTGTCAACCTACTTTAATTAATGTGAAATGCCCATCACGACATAATCGGTATCGGCGTTCAGTTTAGGAGTCGTAGCGCCCAGCTTGGTACTGACAATGACGTAGAGATAGGTCGGGCTAGCGTCCTTCGTTTTGTACACCTTCCCACGAACCAAAGAACCGCCCGCTGAATTCACATAACCGCCAGAAGTCAGAGCTTGTACGAAGTTCACATCCGGGCTATCGCTCTTGCCGGACGCCTTCTCTGTGAAGATGAAATTGCCGTTTGCAGTAATCTGCGAAGTACCGTAGGCAGCACAGTCTTCGTATTCGTCGAAGGACTTACCGAACAGCTCTGTCGGGTCAGTCACTTCCATCAGGTCAGAAGAAACGTACACGTATTGACTGGCCATGTGGCCATTGAAACCACCTGTATTGTCAGTGCAAAGCTGCCCAATGCGATTCCCCATCAACGAAACGAAACCGTTGAAGGGACTACCGTGATTCAGACTCACGATGTTACCGTCGGTATTGCGCGCGGCCTTTGTCGTGATATTGCCACGATTCGGGTCAGAGATCGACAGCGAAAACGTATCGTCCAGGTTTTTGGAGGAGCCCATCTTGATCGTCGTCAGATTGGGAGTTGTGAACGCCGTAAGCGCAAACGCTTCCTTCGTCAGGGCCGCACCAGCCGATGCGGCCTTGCCAGCGTCTTCTTGTGTCAGACCAGCAGCAGTCAGTACTGCCCCATAAACTTCGAGCAAATCGTCGACCTCATTTCCCTTGACGGCATTGAAACCGGTAGTGACCGGATCAAAATTATCAGGAAGGCTCAATTTACCCGGCAAAGTAGACAAGGCCGCCTTCACCTTAGCCATACCAGCTGAAGTGGTTGTAGGGGTTATTGAGCCAGCCAAATTGCCGTTGGTTGCACTTGCGTACCAAGTAGCCGGCAACTGGCCCACCATGGTGGCTAGCAGCAGATCGGTCAGTGGCGTGATATTGGCAGTGCCAGCTCCCATAGCCGCCGAGTAGAGAGAACCAGTGAAAGTCTTACCTCCAACAGTACCGCCTGTCATTTGAATTACGCACGGATAGTCTGTCGCCTTGAGAGAAGCAGTCCAGGTGCCAGCAGCTTCAGTGACGGCGGAAAGTCTGCTACCAGACGCACATTTCATGGTGACTTGGCCACCGACAATGGGAGAGCCGATCGCAGCAGTACCAGACGACACAACAGATGGCTTCGGTGAGTCAATGACCGGAGGAGTCACGGCATCGTTGCCACCACCACATGCGGCAAGTACAGCCGCCAGGGTAGTTGTTGAGATCAAACGAAACGAATTCTTGAAGTTCTTCATTTTTATAACCTACTCCTATTGAAAAAAGCCCGGGGCAACCGGGGTCGTACTTAAAAACCAATGAATCTTGCGACGTCACTGCATCGTATGCTGGAGGGGAGAAGCCAATTTCACTTCCCGACTTTGCTTAATCATCGAAAGGAGTAGGTAAAATTTCCTTGACTGGTCATTAAGACAACCTCTTTGACTTTGCACGTATGGGCAAAAAGTTTGACGCCGTCACCAAACTTGAAGGTGAGCGGCAGGGGGTAGATTCCGCCCAGCTTCGCGCTCTTGCAATTACCACGGTTCACGTTAAAGCCGGTAAGCACAACCTTGTTGGCAATGGCCTCAAGCTGGATGATGGGAACATCACGTACGGTTTGTAGTGAGACCTGAAAAGGCGTTTCGTCTGCGGTACATACGTTGCTGACTGCGAAAATGCCAGCGATAGCGAACAATTGTAGGACTCGTTTCATTTGTTAATTTCCCAAGGTTATAGTTTGTGGATTGCCTTAACATCATTTTACCAACTTAATAGGTTGATACTCAACCTATTAAACCCTTCATCTTAATAAGGTGATGCTCGACCATGTCGATTGGATATGGAGGGTGAATGCCGAAAACTGAGGTGGAGCGCTTAGCTGCGGGCGTTAGTCGCGCAATCGCGAAGCGCCGGGCCGCTTGTGAACTGACTCAGGAGCAAGTAGCTGAGCGCTTAGGGATAGGCGTGGAGGCCGTGTCGCGGATTGAACGAGGCGTTGTCCTGCCGACCGTGGTGCGTTTGGGTGAGTTGGCTGACATCTTTGAGTGCAATATCGCCGACCTCCTAACCGAGGTCAGCTCACGCGCGACCGATCAAGCCAACCATATAGCGCGCCTACTTTCCAAGCTTGGAAGCGCTGATCGTGCGATGGTAGTGGAAATCATCGAAAAATTAACAGCCCGCCTTGGCGATCTGGACCGCTAGTCTTTGACGATTGTTTTTTGCCAGAGCGATCATGCGCAGCGTCCGGCGAGTGTCAATTTTTCGAGTTGGTGAGTCATTTTCATGCCTGCATAAAGCGCAATCCTGGCAGCACCTCGGTGCTAGCCAGGCCTTGTGATATCGAGCGCAAGGATAGAATTTATGCGACGAGTCTCAACGCCTCTTCCAAAGCCTTTTGCTTGATCATAGCCCCTTGACCGAACCAAGCCGCGTCCAGGCGGTGATCGTCGCTGCGGGCGCGGCGGTAATGGTCAACATACTCAGTAACACTGTTGAGCAGCCCCCAAGCTGTGCCGCACGCCGAGACCATTTCAGAGCCCTTGCCACGACCGGCATAAAGTTCCTGTACGGTTCTTAATGCACGATCGTTGACGGCTATGGCATTACCACCAACAGAGGGATTGACCGGATATGTCAGCACACGGCGGAGGAAAGCTTCGATATCGCCCTCCTTTACCTTGCACTCGGCCAACGACTTCATACGGACAATAAATCCGTCCCATGACGAAATTGCAATGCCTAGCTGGCGCTTGACGGCTTGCGCATCGAACTGGCTACGATGAGGCACCTTGACCGCACCGGCACCGTCGCCCAATGCAATCGCCAAGGTGTTGTTGCAGACCACCCTCACAGATGTAAACTGAGCGGTGGTCGCCAACGTGCCGTCGCAAGCCGTAGCCAGCAACAGAAAGCCATTAACCTGATCTCGACCTTTGAGCGTCGCAACCTGGCCGGTTTTGGCAAGCGCCCATAGCTTCTTTCCGCCTTTCAAGACCCCAGCAGTTTCTAGCTCGAAGCCACCGACTTCGGTGAGATCCCTGTAAAACTCAATGATGTCGGCTGGCTGCACCACTTGATAACGGGACGAAACGACTGAAAGCGGCGCCTTCGTATCAGAGCGATATAGAACTTTCTGTTCAGGAAAAGAGTGAATTGAACCGAGGCTGGAGCCAGCGCTTCCCGAAACGAAGCGCACATCGCTTTCTTCGATGCGCCAGTTCATGCCTGCCTGCTGCGCCCAGACTTCGAGAGGCTGATGAGGGGAGAGTTGATTGCCAAGCCCATGCCACGGTGTTTGGTCGACATAGGCCATAGATTGAACGAGATGCATAATTAGTACTCCTGATAATAGAGACAAAACAAATACCTACAGCCCTGCGGGGCTGTAGGTATTTGCATAAGGTAATAATGGAGAAAAGCGCCAGCAGAGTGCTATTTTTAGGAGAGAGACTTGCTAAAGGTGTAAGCACAAGCTTGGCACTCGTAGTTATCGAGAACATGAGTATCAAGCTGTTCGCCCACAGCAGCGCCAGCAACACAACCAGCGGCTCCGCCAAATAAAGCCCCCATTAGGGCTCCAGCCAGACCACCAACGATGGAGCCGACAGGACCAGCAATCATTCCGAGGGCAGCCCCGGCCTCAGCGCCGCCCAATGCTGCTGCAGCACTACCAGCAGCGCCAGCGGCAGCACCTACGGCACCTCCCGTTTTACGAGCGTAGTTACGGGTTGTGATTTTGGTGGAATTGCAACGAGGACAAGAGAAAATAGAAGACATGCGGATTCCTTTGATTAAAAATACCCATGCGGCGCACGGGCTAATCGAGCACATGAAGCCTTACTCTTGCCAGTGATATATGTTTCAAAATGTCTACAGTTTTTGTCTAGCGCAGTATCAATAGCCAGGTCAGTGAGGTGTGTCCACTAAGCTGCGCACGCAGCTAGCTTCAGTTTTTGAGATTTGTTCTGCCGGTCCTGTCTGTGACCTGTTCAACGATGGAAGTACACACATAGCCACATGCTGTCCAACCGTTCCTTTCTATCAATGAATTTTAGAAATAGTGAAAGTAGTAGTAGAGTTATCAATAGGGTCCAGGATGAATGCCTATTTTGATAATTTTTAAATGGGCGCTGGCTTAGATCACTTCCCCCTGCCCTAGTGATAGGTCAATGTTTCGCGCAGTGGTACGTGGAAAAACTGTCAAAACGACCAAATTGCTGCCTTCACCCACCAGCGGCCATTTCATGGCATAAAACCCGCCATTCTGTTAGACTACTTTCAACGATTTAAGACGATTCTAAAGGCAAATCTCTGAGCCCCAATGCAATAAACACTGAGCCGTGGGTGACTGCTGAACACGTGGCCCAACATCTGGGTGTAGTTAAGGACACGGTCTACCGCTGGCGTGAGCGTAGGGGCCTGCCTGCGCACAAGATCGGCCGGCTTTGGAAGTTCCAACTATCCGAGGTCGATGGATGGGTGCGCGCTGGCGGAGCGGATGAACCTGCCGACGGAGATAGCGCCGCATGACGACAAGCCGTAATGAAACGCAGACACGAATCGAACTCATCGATTCACAGCTGGCTCGTGCGGGTTGGTCCCGAAATCGCCGAAACCTCGTAAACGAATTTCTCTTACAGACAGCAGAGCCCACGGCCGACTATGGTGGTGAGCAGTTCGCTGACTACGTCCTTCTTGGTTCAGATGGCAAGCCGATTGCCGTAGTTGAGGCCAAGCGATCATCCCGCGATGAAATCGCCGGAAAACGCCAGGCAGCCGACTATGCCGATGTGATAAAAACAAAATTTGGCACTGATCCATTCGTGTTTCTCACCAATGGTAAAGAAATTCAATTCTGGGATCGCGAACGCTACGCTCCCCGTAAGGTCTCTGGCTTTTACACACGGGACGATCTGGAGCGACTGCGCCACCAGCGCCAGTTTGCCGAACCGCTGGGTGGCGTTTCCATCAACGCTGAAATCGCCGGCCGCGACTATCAAAACGAAGCGATTCGTCGTGTCACTGAAGGCGTAGATGCGGCCAAGCGAAAGTTTTTGCTGGTAATGGCCACTGGCACGGGAAAAACACGAACAACCATCGCCCTAGTCGATACATTGTTGCGCTCCAAGCGCGTGCAACGCGTATTGTTTCTTGCTGATCGCCGTGAACTTGTACGCCAAGCGATGTCGGAGTTCAAATCCCATCTACACAATGAAAGTGTTGCCCGTATCGAGTCCGGCGAAACTTCTGGCGCGCGTATTCAATTCTCCACCTACCCCAGCATGATGCAGGTGTACTCACGCCTGTCGGTAGGCTACTACGACCTGATCGTGGCGGATGAAAGCCACCGCTCCATTTACCAGCGCTACAAGGCCGTTTTCGATCATTTCGATGCCATTCAGCTTGGGTTGACTGCAACCCCTACCGACTACATCGACCACAACACGTTCGAACTATTTGATTGTGGTGACGGTGCACCCAGCTACTACTACAGCTATGAGCAGGCCATTGCCGACCAAAACCTGGTGAACTATCGCGTGCTGGACGCCCAAACCAACTTCCAGCTTCAAGGCATTCAGGGCGAAGCGCTGCCGGAGCCTTTGAAGCAGATGGCTCGCGATCAGGGAGTGGATCTTGACGAACTCAACTTCGATGGCAGCGACATCGAAAAGGGCATCATTAATCAGGGCACTAACGATGCCATGGTTCGAGAGTTCATGGACAAAAGCCGCAAAGATGTGCGCGGCCTGCCGCGCAAGTCCATCATCTTTGCCGTCAGTCATGCCCACGCCAAGCGGCTTTATGAGGGATTCAATCGTCTTTATCCGGAGCTGCAGCGCCAAGGCATGGCTGAAATCATCGACAGCCACATGGAGCGCGCTGACGCGACACTGGATGATTTCAAGTACCGCGCCATGCCGCGTGTGGCTATCTCCGTGGACATGCTCGACACCGGCGTAGACGTCCCCGCCATCCAGAACCTGGTTTTCGCCAAGCCCGTATTCAGCAAGGTGAAGTTCTGGCAGATGATAGGACGTGGCACACGGCTCTATACCGATATAGCCACCGGCGAGATAAAGAAGGATTTCTTGATCATCGATCACTGGAAGAACTTCGCGTATTTCAAGCTCAAACCCGACGGAGAGGTTGACCACCCCAGCGAACCGCTACCGGTTCGCCTTTTCCGACTTCGGCTTGAAAAGTGGCAACTCCTGGAGGTACAACAACAAGGCACACAAACCGCCATTGCCGATCTGCAGGCAATGTTGAAAGCATTGCCCCGTCACAGCATCAACGTACGTCCCCACTGGGACGAGCTCGACGCGCTGGCAGCGCAATGGCCAGCCCCGAGCCCAAGCACCATTGAACACTTGTCGCAAACCATCGCCCCCTTGATGCGACTTGCCCAATTGGCTGGTCTGGATGAACTTCAATTTCGCATTTGGTGCGAGCGCCTCTCCGTGGCTTGGCTTAAGGGTGATTCCGGCGAGCAGGCCAAAGTACGTGAGCGCATTCACGAGGCGATTAACAGTCTGGCCGAAAATATCCCACAGGTGCAGCGAGTGGCCGAACAACGAGCCTGGGTTCAGTCGACCGGCTTCTGGCAACACTTGGATATCGCGCGTTTGACCACACTGCAAACCGTATTCGCCCCGCTGATGCGCTATCGCACCACGGCACCAAGCCATACGGTAGAAATCAACCTACCGGACAGCATCACCCAGCGCAGCTGGATCATTTACGGCCCCACGGGTGAAGGTGCTTTTGCAGAAAGTTATCGCGAACAAGTCGAGGCCTTGGTCCGCCGACTGGCTGACCAGCTTCCCGAATTGGCCAAGCTCAAACAAGGCGAACATCTGGGCGACCAAGAGCTGGAGCGAATCAGCGACACACTTAACCAGGCTGATCTATTCGTCACCGAAGATACCTTGCGCAAAGCCTTTGAGGTTCCCGCAGCGTCGCTGGCTGACTTTCTGCGGCACATCCTTTGCGAAGGTGCGCATCTGCCCAACCGCGAGCAGCGCATCAATGCCGCGTTCGACGCTTTCATTGCAGCACACGGCTATTTGCGCGCCAACCAGCTCAACTTCCTGCGGGCCGTAAAAGCCGCTGTTGTGCGCCACGGGCGCATTACCCGCGCCGCACTCAGTGAACCGCCGCTTTCGCGCGTGGGTCGAGTGGAAACGCTGTTTCCGCCGCAAGACATTGACGAACTTATCAACCTCACCAACCAGTTGTTGGATGAGGCCGCCTAAACATCAAGGACACCACTGAATGCTTGCCCCTCATATCAAGAAAAAAGTCGACGAACTCTGGAATCGCTTCTGGGCTGCCGGACTCACCAACCCTTTGGTTGCAGTCGAGCAAATTACCTACCTGTTGTTTCTCAAACGCCTGGAAGACATAGACCTCAAGCGCCAGCAGCGTGGCTTTCCGTCTATTTATGCAGGTTTCGAAACCTGCAAGTGGAGCTACATCCGTCAGGACAAAACCAACCCCACTCACCTGATCGAAGTGGTGTTTCCCTGGTTGCGCGAACTCGACAAGCACTTCACCGGTGCCAGTGCCGACGGCACGGAGCTCGCTAGTCTCAACAACCGCATGGCCGATGCCTACTTTCAGCTCGACCCCAACAAGGGCAAGGTGCTGAGCGACGCCATTGACAAAATCGACGAGCTGTTTGCCCGCGCGGGTGAAGGCTCAGCCGCCCAGGACATCATGGGCGATACCTTTGAATATCTGCTCAGCGAAATGGCCACGGCTGGCAAAAACGGTCAGTTTCGCACCCCGCGCCACCTGATCCGCTTCATGGTCGAGTTGCTTGATCCCGAGCCTGGCCAGCGTGTGATCGATCCGGCAGCTGGCACAGGCGGCTTCCTGTTCAGCACCCAGCAACACCTGATGCGCAAATACTCGGCGCAGCAAAACCTGGTACTGGAATGGGACGGCACCCCGCACCGCATCCATGGCACTGGCGCGACGCCAGAGGAATACGCCGCCATCCACAACGGTGCCAACTTTGTCGGCCTGGACAACGATCGCACCATGGCACGCATTGGCTGGATGAACCTGGTGCTACACGATGTCTCCGATCCACACTTGGTGCAGGGCGACTCACTCAGCAAGCGTGAGGGAAAAGCCAAGCTCAAAGAATTATTGGAGCCGGGCAGCTACCAGTTCGTGCTCGCCAATCCACCCTTTACCGGTACGGTCGATAGCGGCGATCTGGAGCCCGACACGGTCCTGTTTCCGCGCGTTGGCGGTGGCGGAAAGAAGAAGGATGAATCGATCACCAACAAGAGCGAGTTGCTCTTTCTGTGGTTGATGCTCGACCTGCTGGATATTGGTGGCCGCTGTGCCGTGATCATTCCCGAGGGCGTTTTGTTCGGTAACACTGATGCCCACGTGCGTCTGCGCCGTGAGCTGCTTGTCGAGCACGTGGTAGAAGGCGTCATCTCACTTCCCGGAGGTGTCTTTCAGCCCTATACCGGCGTCAAGACCTCCATCCTGATCTTCAGAAAGGTCACGCGCCGCGACAGTAAGCAGACGCTGCCGAGCAACGCCGCACCACTGAGCGAACACGTCTGGTTCTATGAGGTAGATGAAGACGGCTACACGAAAGATGCCAAACGCAATGCCCGCCCTGGCCAACAAAACGACCTGTGGGATTCGCTGGAAAAGTTCAAGGCCTGGATTGCGCACGGTCGCACCGGCGCGCAGCACAACGAGAAAACCCTGCTACAACCCAGCTTTCACGCCGAGCGTTGGCGCCAGGCCCTGCTGCGCGACACCGCCGACAAACTCACGCCTGCTGGCGAGGCTTTTTCGGCTCTACCTGACACCAGCATGTGGGATGGTCACGTATGGGGCATCCACGAGCTGTTCCCGGAGCTTCCAGCCGACCCCAAGGCCGCCGAAATTCAGGTGCGCAACGCCACCAGTCAGCTGCTCTACAACTTGGTGATTCAGTTCTTTGCAGCCTCCACCCAACCCGTGTGGGCGAAGTGGAAAGACGCGGGCACCGCTGTCAAGCACATGGACAGTGACAAGGCGCTGGCGGAATGGCAAAAGGCCATCAAAGTGCCGCAGCAGGAATTCAACCGCGCCGCGCGCGACGTACAGCGTTTCTTTGAAGCGGAAGACGGCCCAGCACTGCCGCTGTGGAAGGACATGGTCAAAGACGCGCTCAACGCGGGACTGTCGTATCACAAACACGCTGCCACGCAAGCGCCTACGGTGCAGTTCAGTATTCATGAACCGGTTGCAGACCTGAACGCTGCACTTGAAGCCGTCGCCCGCGAAGTCGCCAAACTCGACGGCTTCGATGTCACATTGCGTAGCCTGGCCATTGATCAGGCAAGCGACCTCAAAGCGGCCAAGCACTGGGTTGTGCCTGTGCGCGACTGGGTGCGCAACGACGAATGGCAAAGCGCAGATGGCCAGCTTATCGGCTCACACGATGCCTACGGCTTGGTGCGCCCGGCTTATGTGCAAGCCATGCTGGCCGAGGGGCTCTACGACGAGAAAGGCGCGCTCAAGGACGGCGTGCTCGACCCGGACTGCATCGAGGCGCGCGAGTGGAACCTGTCCGCCGGACAGTACAAGCCTTTTGACTTCACCCAGCTGAAAAGCGACATGAGCGTGGCCGAATTGATCGGTACACTCAAGACCACTGAGCACGACATCATCCAAGGTTTGGAAAAGCTGCTGGCGATGGTGGAGGGGCGGGAATGAGCTTGCCTGAAACGTGGATACAGGCTCGCTTAACTGATATTTGCGAGCTCAACCCTCGGCTACGTTCCGAAGACCGACTCACTGACGATGCCATTGTCACCTTTGTGCCTATGTCCGCTGTCGATGAGTATGGCGGCGTCATCATAAAACCTGAAACTCGAACGTTTGCTGAAGTTGCAAAGGGCTATACGAGTTTCCGTGAGCGCGACGTGCTTTTCGCAAAAGTCACGCCTTGTATGGAAAACGGAAAAGCGGCCATTGCATCGAATCTTGAAAATGGTTTGGGCTTTGGATCGACAGAATTTCATGTACTGCGTCCGACCGAGACCGTGCTTCCTGAGTACATTTTCAGTTTTATTCGGCAGAAAGCCTTTCGTGATCGGGCTGCATCTGCATTTATTGGAACAGGCGGCTTGCAGCGAGTGCCGCCTGACTTTCTTGCGAGAGTAAAGATCCCGCTCCCTACACTTCCCGAGCAACAGCGAATCATTGATTTACTGCGACAAGCGGAAGCCTTCGACCACAGCCGCGTTGCCACGAAAGAAACATTGGGCACCGTTCTCCGCGAACAGTACAGGGCACTGTTCGGGGACGTACTGAACAATGAAAGAAGCTGGCAAGTTCGCAAGATTTCGCAAGTAGCCGAACTGGTTCGCGGCAGCTCGCCACGGCCACAAGGCGATCCGAGACTTTTTGGCGGCCCCGTTCCGCGTTTGATGGTTTCCGATGTGACGCGAGACGGGTTGTGGGTTAATGCCACCACGGATTCGCTGACGGACGAAGGCGCCAAGGCAAGTCGGCCAATGGCTGCACAGTCTGTGGTGATGGCAGTTAGTGGTGCCCCAGGACTGACTGCCATCCTCAATCACGATGCCTGCATTCACGACGGGTTCGTAGGCTTACGCGATTTGAACGCTGATCTATTGCCCGAATTTGTCGCCTTTACACTCAATCTTATGCGCGCAAAGAACGACCAGCAAGCAGTGGGGGCTGTATTCCGAAATCTGACAACGGATCAGGTCAAAGCGATGGTGATTCCAGTGCCGCCGATAGAGAAACAAAAGGCATTCCGAGAATTCCTATTGCAGTGGCAGGTTGTTCAACTCGGCATTGCGAGGTCTAAGCGCTTACTTGACGAGTTAATAAATGAGCTGAGTATTGATGCGTTTTCTGGGGCGCTAACGGCGACTTGGCGGGATAAATCTGCGAGGCAAATAGCTGAAGCAGCCTTAGCTCGCAACCACCTATTGCATGAACGCGGCACCAAGATCGCGCTTAGCGGCACCGCCAAAATCAGCCTCACGGCGCAAGCCGATCTCACCGTGGGCCCAGCGCGCCACTGGCTGCTCGCCGAGCTCAGTGAATTCCAGCGCCAAGTGCTGACGGCCTTCACCGAGTATTGCCAACAAAGCGGCCAGCCCTTGCTGGTGGAAGACCCGGAGGTATTCGCCCGCTTCTGCGATGACTCAGCCGTGACGGATCGGCTGCAAGCCTTTGGCCAATCCCAGGGCAATCGCATTCGTCGCGCTCTCAGCCAATTGGCGGCACTGGGCTTGATCGCCAAAATCACCTTGCCCAAGCAAGACACGAACAGCGGCGAGCGCGACTACCTTAAGGCCTTTCGCCCTCTGCGCCCGGAAGAGTTCACACGCATGGCCGATGTGCAGACATTGCGGAAAGCGTTGCCGACCAGCGTAGATCCGCAACGCTATTATTTTGAAGTCCAGTTGGATTACGAGACTTCTGAGCGTGCTGGCGCGAGCGGGATGTTCCAGGTGATTTTGGTCGAAGATGAAGACGGCATGGACTTCACCCACCTGGTGGATCAGGGCCAGCAATACGCCTCACTCGACGACCTTAAAGAAAACATCGCCAGCGCGCTCAAAGTAGAGGCGCAGCAAGTCGATCTGGAGGCCGTGTAATGCGCCTGCGCTACTTGCACCTGCAGAACTATCCACCGATCTCTGACATCAAGGTGTGCTTCGCCAGCGGCTCACCGCTGGCGCGTGAATGCGCAATCCGTTTTGTGGTGGGTGTGAATGGCAGCGGGAAATCGAACCTGCTGCGCGCGGTGGCTGAGGTGTTTTTGGCGCTGGCTGACCTGCGTGTGCCAGCGTTCCCGGTCAGCCTGGCGTATGAGTTGGGCGTGCGCGGAACACCGAACCATCGCACCTTGCTGCTGCACTGCCCGGGGCAACGCCAGCAAGCCAGCTTATGGTTGCACGAGAAATACACCTTTCCCGACGATACAGATCAACAGATGTTTGATCTGACTTTCGAGCATCTTTGGCAGCGCGATGTTCCAATGGTCCCGGGCTTCGTGCCCTTGATCGCAGCTGGCAGTTGGCCGCTGCGTGACAGCTCGCCGCCACAGATTGCATTGCCTTCGGCGGTACTGGCGTACACCACCGGCGACCTGCGCCCCTGGCGCTCGGTGTGGAACCGTAATCAGCATGCTGACGATTTTCTGGAAGGCGGTGATGACACACAAAGCGATGAGCGCCCAGCGGGTTGGACCACTGCCCAGGAAAATGCCCTGCAAGCGGCTCGGCAGGTCGGCGACGGCACGCCACGGCTGGCCATAAATTCAAGCAACGCGGAAACGGATCACTTCCGCCGCCCAGTGCTGCTGGATGCCACGCTGCTGAAATGCGCACTGTTGGCAGTCGCGCTGCCGCAGGCGTTTATTGAAACGGCAGACTATCCGCTACGGACAGAGGCTGATGCAGCGATGCCCAAACTGCTTCGTCGCGACGACAACAAGAACGCGCTGCAAAACCTGCTAGAGCGTGGCGGCTGGCATAGCTTAGTCTCGGTCGCTTTTCGCTCACGCCTGCAAACAGCGCAATGGGATCAGAAGCTCTGTGAAACCGCCCACGATTGGTGGCTATGCGCGAGCGAGGTTATTGCCGAGCCGCACCCGGTGGAAGTTCGCCGCACCCTAATGTTTGATTTGAAGGGGCCTTTCGATGCGCAAGGACCGTCGTTCCTGTCGGCCGCCCGTGAGGAGCTGCAAACTTGCACCAGCCAAGGCGAAGCTTTGTGGACCTTGTTGGGCGGGGCCAAGGATGCTAGCGCCTTCGACTTGTTCACCCGCTTACTTGAACTGAAACAGGCAGGCTTGTTTGACGATGTTTTGTTGCGCTTACGTCGGGCACCAGTAGCTGATCGCGACGAGGCAATCAGCGCAATCGACGTTGGTGTCTTGCGCTATGAGGAGCTGTCGGACGGTGAGCAAATGGTGCTGGGCCGCATGGCGCTATTCCACTTACTGCAAGGTCAGCAGGACGCTTTGCTGCTGCTGGATGAACCGGAGACTCATTTCAATGACAAATGGAAGCGCGAGATCGTCGACATCATTGATGATGCCATTGGTCACGCGACCAATGATGTCTTGATCTCCACTCACTCGGCCATCGTGCTCTCGGATGTCTTCAATAACGAGATTGTGATGGTGCAAAAGACTGCTGAAGGCTCGATAGTACGCAGTGTGGACGAACCAACGTTCGCCACTGATCCGAGCGCATTAATGATGACGGTGTTCGGTGCCGATGACAGCATCGGCAAACGCGCCCAGGAATTCATTGAAGGCAAGCTGCGGCAAGCCACTGGCACACCTGCCGAGGTGGTCGATCTTGAGCACTTGATCGCCAGAATGGGATCAGGGTTCTATCGCAGTGAATTGCGTACACTGCTGAACACTTGGCGGGACAGAAATGCTTAAACCCATCCATCGCGTCAACTGCTCGCCTGCGTTGGATGCCTGTCAACGCATGATGCAACGTTTTGCTCTGTGGTTGTGTAGTCCCGCCATAACTGGTGTCAACATCAGTCAACCAGGTTTGCAGCCTCCAGTGCTCGCTAGCGCAATTGAGGCAAATTGGTTGTGGGGCTTTCTCCAACGCATTGAGGGTGGCCAATCGTTGTTGAGCCGTGCGCAAATGGTGGCGAACATGGCTCCCGCACAAAAGGCTAACTTGGCCAATTGGATGCAGACTGTGGCAGCGGTTGCAACGCAATTTCAACCTGCTCCGGTTCCGTGGCCGATCTATCGCCCAATTACAACCGATTCGAATTGGAAGGCGTTCAAAGCCCTGATGGAAGCCTTTTACGAAAAGGGGTTTAGGGGAGGTCTGCCCTATCTGGCCGATGGCACGCCCACGGCTGCCGGTGGCGTTAGCTACGCCGATTACGTGAGCGCTTTTCGAAGTAGCCACCGTCTGAGTTCTGCGCCCCACTCCCGAGAAGTTTGCGTGCTCTGCGGCGGTCCACTTGGCGACACGCCACACGTTGACCACTGGATTATCAAAAGCGCTTTTCCGCTCCTCAGCGTATGCGCTGACAACCTGCAATTAATTTGCAGCACCTGCAATGAAGCACCGAACAAGGGCGACAAGCCGGTGCACTCCGCTGGCAGCTTTGCAGATTGGTTTCACCCCTATTTCCGTCCGGGCAACGGAACGTTGCAAATAGCATATGTGCTTCCCGAATTTGCCGTGCGATGTTCTGCCAGTACAATTACTGATGAGCCAAAGGCAGAAAAACTAGACACGCTGCTTAACCTGAATAGCCGGTGGACACGCGAATTCAAGGCGGAATATGCCAAGCATCAGGACGTACTTATTCGTAGGGAGCAGCGTCGATTACAAAGCGCACAGGCTCGTCACACCCAAGTCGAAATTCTGTCCTATATCCAGCAATGGCAGGCAGATTTGACCGCAAGCGAGCCGCACCACGAAGTTCACCTAGCCTTAGCTGCGGCTTTGCAAGAACCATCTCGGATCGCAGCTTGGCATAGTGAATTAGCTTCAAAAAACTGAGCCCGCTGAAAAGGTAAGTTCAGTAACTACCGTTTAGTTGACCTTTGCGCGTTCGGCTAGCTCTCAAGGGAATTATCCAACTTGATTTGGATTCGTCAGTGTAAAGAGTGCAGGTAGGATAGTCTATCAAAAATGGTTTACCAGTATGTCGACAATAGCAATGTGTTGAACGAAGAACAGTATGGCCGTTGCCGTGTCGTTGCCGTGTTCGGTGACGCAGCCGCTATAAAGCGTTTACCGGGCGTTATCACAGGTGGCAGCAGCGTGCTCATATCGACGTCAGGTGCTTATGTCGGTTCGAATGGGGTACTGACGATCACACGTGCCGGTGGCGAAAATGTGGCATCAAACACTCTTCTCACCGAATGCAAAAAGATCTGATACGCAATGCTATTCAAGTTGCGACATCGTGCTCAGCAGGAGCAATGGCACTGGCAATCCATACCGGTACAGATTCGCGCGGTGACAAGCGGCTACATGCCTTTGCGGTCGGGCATATAAGCAAACCAGACGGCTGCTGGCGTCGTGTCGCCGGCTGGCCGCTTACCGCCGGCTGGCCGATCATCACGCACAACCGAAGCACCTAGCTCCAGCAACAGCGCCAATGCGCGCTTAAACTCCAGCGGGGGGGGGGGGGGGGGGGGCTGACGGTAGTGACCGCGCGTGTTGCTGGGAATGATCGGTTGAAAATTTGTGTCCATAATCAGAATTTGTGGGCACAAATGCTGTGCCAAACTTCGATCATGACTGGGGCATGGATCAGCGTCTAGACGGTGCTGACTTTACGCTTACTGTTCGGTCACATGCCGAATCCTTCAAAAAATATGGTTGGAAAAGGGGGGAGCGGCAATGCCGTCCACGGTTAAACAAAAAGGGCATAACTCCGCAGCCTGCTGGCTGCGGAGTTATGCCCTCGATTGATGAGGTTCGGTCTGTCCAGAAGGGAAGGTCCGTGGCGCAGCTCCTGGCAGATCAGTTCCCTGTTCTCCCCTCACCGATATAGTTCTGAAATTTTATAGCTCGATCCACCTGTTGCGCTGTGGGGAGATCCGTGCCTATCCATTAGGGAACAGTGCTCTTCTGAGTGAAGAATAGGGAAAAACGCTTCTATAACGCATTAATCGCTTTTTTGCGTGTCTGACGAGCAGTTTTTTTGCAAAACAACTCAGACACGAAAGTTTTTGTGATAAAATTCCTCTCACTGGAAATAATCTGAGAGTGCCGTATGAATGCGAAATCCCCAAGCAGTCTTCGTGAGTTAGAGCAACTCATCATTGAGCATATTCCAAGGGATGTTTTCATGGCATGTGAGGATGCCTACTACGATGGCGATGAAACGGGACGCATTCAGTCGGCTGCATTTGCGAAAGGTCATCGTCCTTCCGCCGCCGGACAGATTAAACACTTCCGTATTAACGAAGCGTTCCATGAGGCATTGGATGCACAAGGGGCTGAACCCAGCCCGCTCAAGGGGACGAGATTAGTCATAGGGCGATTAGGTATCTTTAACGTCGTCCGACTCAATGTGCCTGGTCATAAGTGGTTTAGTTTGCGGCGTAGTGCTACGCGTAAGTCGTTGGCCGAACTCAACGACAACATCGAGCGCAAGTATGTTCAGAGCGATATGTTTGCTGACGCGGCCGATCCGACAGGAGGCACTATCTTTATCCTTGGAGTGATGGATGGCGTGGACGAAAATGGCATTGCCCAGCTGACGCAAGTTATGGTGGCATTGCCAGCGCCAGACATGAAGTCTTGGCTCTATAAAAGCACAATCTCCGATTTCTTAAGCCTTTACGATCAAGCCGATGTTGCTGGTCAAATTGATAAAGCTCAGCCTACACTCAAGACGCAACCCAAGAAGCAAACAGGAAATGACTAAAGGAATTAATGATCTTCAAGCCGCACGCCTCGAACAGGCGCTTGCGGCTCGTGGCCTGACCAAAGGCCAGTTAGCTAGTCTCGTTGGTGTGGCAGCGCCGACGGTTACAAAGTGGTGCAAAGGGGATCAAGCCCCGGAGGCACATACGTTTGATCGCCTTGCTACTGTGCTTAATGTTCAGGCAGAGTGGCTCACACGCCCGATGTTGCAGGCTGTTTCTCCTCCACTTTTTCGCAGTAATGCTTCAGCACTAAAAGCTGCTCGTGCGAAACTTGAAGCGCGTACAGAATGGGTGCAAGAAGTCGCCACTCTTCTCAGTGAATACGTTGACTATCCTAAGGTCAATTTACCACGACGCGAATTTAAAGATCCCGAGCAGATTAGTGATGCTGATATCGAAGCTGCTGCGGATGAGTGCCGTGCACTTTGGCAGTTGGGGCGTGGTCCCATTCAAAATCTCGTGCTAGCTGCTGAAAGTGCGGGCATTATTGTCGCTAGAGAAGAAACTGAAATATCCGCGATCGAAGGACTTTCGAGCTGGAGCGAAATTTTAGGTCGTCCAATTGTTTTGCTGTCGGCGGATAAAGCAAATGGCTATCGCAGTCGCTTCGATCTCGCTCACGAAATAGGACATCTCATCCTTCATAGGTGTATACCTAGGGCCGATGAGCGAGATCGTTACAACCAGATGGAGAAGCAGGCGCATCGATTTGCGGGTGCTCTGTTACTTCCTGCGGAAACGTTTGCTCGCGAAGTTCGGGTGCCAACAAATTTAGATAATTTATTAATATTGAAGCAGCGTTGGGGGGCATCTGTGGCGGCGATGATGATGCGCTTACATGCGCTTGGCTTGTTGAGTGATGAAGAGAAGTTGGCGCTCTTTAAGCGCCGCTCTGCCCGCTGGGGATCAAAAGCTGAGCCGGGAGACGATAAATGGGCTCCTGAGTCACCGCGTCTACTTCGACGTACTGTGGAGCTTTTAGTCAACGAAGGAATTTTGCCGGTTGAGAGCCTTCCTCGTCATTTGGGCTTTTCCCCTCTCGATATACAAAAGCTTTGTAGCTTACGTAGCAATTACTTTGACGCCCCAGGTGAAGTAATCGACCTCGCAACGCTCCGCGTAGCCAAAGCCGATGGACGGCCGGTGAGCCCTCCCGATAGAAAGCCGGGGGCAGTGTTGTCTTTTTTGAATTTTAAAAAATAACTGCTCTTAGAAAACGGCTAGGCTGTTTGGAACAATATGAGTTGCCAACCGATTTCGGGAGCGTAAAGCGCGCTGCTATGTGTGAATTTTACAACATACCTAATAAGATGCATCAGAGCAATTTAAAGTGAGAATAGTCTAACGGCGGCTAAGCAAGTCGTACCCTATTCGATGATTGTGGGGGTATTTTTGGGGGTATTTAAATAATTGAACTCATTTAAAACACTTCAAGCCGTTGAATTTAATAACATTTTTTTATTTGGTTTGATTGACGCCGTCCCACCATGGGATAAAAAGTTAAGGGCCCCCGAGCGCGAGCGACGGGGCCCTTACTTTTTATCCTAGGCGAAACAGCGGGGCATCGAATCCGCGTCCGGCACGGACGCGGGGGACGAGAAGTGTTCCTATCAATAGATCCTGCCTATGTGGTTGGCAAATGAACTGATGAATGGTTGGTAAGCATCAAAGTTGACTAATCAACACACTGGTCTTAAGCTACGGTGTGATTTTGCCAAGTCTGAGAGTTAAACTGAAATGCACATTTCCAACCAGAAAGAATTGTTTAACGTCGCCTATGTTCACGCTATGGCTGCTCAGGCTGGACTCAATCATGGCTCGAGGAGTGTCGATGACGGCAGCCTTGATTTGATCATCGCTGGCAAAGGCTTTGGACAAAACGGAGGGCTTCGTAATCCACAGATGCATCTTCAGCTGAAGTGCACTTCGCAGGACTTGATTTCTTGCGAATACATTAAGTTTCCCTTGTCAATGAAGAATTACGATGACCTGCGTGCTTCGAATGTTGTCGCGCCGTGTTACTTGGTAGTGCTCGTGGTACCCGAGGACGTGAAATCCTGGGCGCACCACGACTCCGATAGCATGATTCTCAATCACTACTGTTACTGGGTGTCTTTGAAGGGCATGCCGTCATCGTCCAATACTGGGAAGATCATTGTGAATGTTCCGCTGTCTCAACGGCTGACGCCAGACGCAATGTATCAGGAGGGGATGAAGAATGAGTAATTGGCTGCAATAGGTCGACCAAGAACTACGACCCTATACGGAATGATAATAACAAGCGAGACAGTCCATGACTATTCAACAGATAGTAGCAGCACGAAACATTCGTTATCTGTGCCACTTCACACGATTGGAAAATCTGGAATCGATATTAAACCATGGGCTCTTACCGACCGACTGGTTGGACAGAAATCGTATAGTTTCCATTCGCAACGACCAAGCACGCTTTGATCGAACAACAGGGATCTGTGCGACTGTCAGCTTTCCGAACTACAAGCTCTTCTGGCCACTTCGGTCTGACAATCCCGGGACAGAGTGGGTTGTGCTTCGAATTAAAGCAGAAGTGCTGTGGCAGAAGAACTGTGCGTTTTGCGTTCGCAATGCTGCGCATAACGAGGTCACCGGCATCCCGCTTCCATTGAGACAAACTACTGAAGCATTTCGAGCAATGTTTGATGACTTTCCCGGCGTTCCTCGGGCGGGGCTTAATATACCAGATCGTTATACAACAAATCCGCAAGCGGAGGTGTTGATGCTCGAACCTGTCGAACTGGAGGATATTGACGCTATAATCTTTGATGACGCGGCGCTGAGGCTTAAGTACGCCGCAATGAACTTGCAGCAGCAAGTCTTGCATAATCATGTCTATTTCTCTGCACGGATGGATTTCGACAAGTGGAAATAAATGGCTAAGCGTCCCGTATTCATCCCGACAACTGATGGGCCGGCTCTGGTTTCGACAGTGCTGGTAGACTTTGAATGGTTCCCGGGCATGGCGCTGTCACAGGCGCAGAAGTGTGTCGAATCCCTGCACGATGCGACGCGTAAAGCGGTCGGGGTACAGCGTATCCTTGAGATTTCGAGTAAGTCCAAGGAGGACCTTGGCGTTCAGTTAAGCGCGTTCAATCTCAAGATTAGGACGCTGAAATACCAACGAGAGTTCAGCGTTGAATGTGCATATCAAGCGAGTAAAGTGTTTGAACGAGGTGGGCCGTTTACCGACTTGCTAGGCGCGACATCCCTAGAGGCCAAGCGCGATCCGAGGCTTACGCAAAACGGGCGTATGACGAAATTCGTATTTTTCAAGCAGGAATGGCCGTTAGAGCCTCGCACGGCGTTCTACGACTGGCTCTACATAAATGCTCTGCATAAGCATATAGACTACGTAGATGAAGTGCTGCAATACCAAGCATTTACCGACATCGCTTTCAACCCAGAACGGTCTGTTAATTGCCAAGCTTACGCTGCGGCGCTGTATTCGTCGCTGGTGCGTCGGAAGATGCTCAATCAGACGCTCCTTCAGGATCAGGAGCTGTATCTATCGATGGTTAAGGGGATGAAAGTTAGTAATGCTCACGAAAACACAGTGACGCAGGATCGAATCAACTTCGACTGACTAATGCTTAGAATCCTTGGTTGCGACCAACTTTCGTATTGAGGAAGACTATGAGCAATGCCAGTAACGCTAAGGTCGCATGCAGATCAAGCTGTCAGTTCAAAAACAGAAATTGTCTCCAGTCTTCGATGATAAAATTCAATGATGACTATGAAGCAACATTCGAAGCCAATGGTATAGTGCCGGAAATATACACACCGAAAGCAACCCCATGAAAAACGACACAACCGCCCGCCCGCAAGCCTCCCAGGCCCCTGCCCGGCTCACCAAAGACGACTTCGTCACCGCCCTGCGCAAACTGCTGCAGGAAGAAGCAAAGGCTGGCAAGGCCAGCGTGGACGTACGCGCTGCGAACCTGCACACCGACGTTGGGGTTTATCCGGCGCGCGGCCACTCGATGCCAACCTGCTGCACGGTGATGTATGAAGAGATGCTGCCGGGTGACGAGATACTGCTGACGCCGGCGGGCGGCAAAGGACCGACGCTGCTGGTACGGTATAAACTGCCACGCTGAGAATCGCGGTCTTCAGCTGCTGGTGGCGAAGTCAGCTGCTGCGGCACCAGGGGCGAACGCCTGCGCAGCAAGGGCGAGATCTGGTGCATTTACCAGCCACCCGATACTTACCGCTGCTTCCTGGGTGTCAATCTGCGCACCGGCGCCAGCATTGCCGGCGCAAGCTGCTGAAGCCTCACCCTCAATTTGCCATCAGATACCTGATCGCCCGTCCATACTTCTCCACCCGCTCCAGATCCTTCTGCGACGGCTCGGCTATCCTCGACAAAACACTGTTCTCCATCAGATCCGCCAGCTTGACGGCCTTGCCCACCGGATCGCGCGCCGCGCGCGCCACGAAGTCCTCGTAGGACTCCCCCGAGGCCGGGGTCAGGTCCGCCATGACAACACGGTTGCAGCCATACCTATGTCCGGACCAAAAATCACTGCGCAATCTCAGTGTCAATGTAAATAGCTCAGGTATGGTCCTCCATACACGATTGCTATTCGGCAGTGCAGCCGCTCCCAACCTCCATACATATTGACGGAACCCCAGCATGCTGGAAATTCAACCCAGAGATAAACGCGGCTATTTCATGCTTCCGCAGGCGCCAGAGGATGCTGGCTACTACGTCTACGGCACGCCAGTCGAGGGCGCTGGCCAATATGCTGACCCTGTATTGCTCTCGGTAATTTTCTTTGTGGAACGTCACTGGCAAGCCACGGAGAAGAGGAAATTCGGCGTTGGCAATATCAGCCAGGCTGGCGGCGTCATCTACGGCAAACATAGCAGCCACAAGGACGGCTTGCAAATGGATATACGTGCACTGCGCGCGGATGGTCTTCATCTGCCAGTCACGCGATTTGATCGCCAATACGATCAACAAGCAACAAAAAGACTAATAGAGATTTTTTATTCACATCCGGCCGTCAAGAAAATCCTGTTTAACGACAAGGATATCCCTCGCGTGCAGTACTGGTTAAATCACGACGATCACTTCCACGTCGATATAAGGGCAACACCAAAATGAAGCCGCTGCTCCCGATTCTCTTCCTCTCCACCCTGCTCGACACAGTTCACGCCGCCGACCAGCCCATGCAACCTGCCAGAACCAAACCACTGAAGGCCGAGTACACGATCTATTCCGGAGAGCTGGGCAACGAGCAAGCGCCAAGCAAGAGCGACCGGAAGCTGGCGATCGAAATCAACGGTCCGGCGGCGAAAGATATCTTCGACTCCCTCTATCCAGACGCCAAAATCACGTGCAGCGGCGAGCAAGGCGAACGCTTGCGCAGCAAGGGAAACCTGTGGTGCTCGTTTCTTCCCGCTACTGGGTACCGCTGCTTCCTCGGTTATGACCTGAGAGCAGGCAAGGACATTCCTGGCGCAAGCTGTTAAACCAGCTATTTTCGCTGAACATCAGATGCCTGTGGAGCAAGCGCGCTGTCTGGTGCATCTGCCAGCCGCCCAATCAATACCGCTGCCTCCTGGGGTTTGATCTGCGCACCGGCAACAGTATCGCTGGCGCCAGCTGCTGACTGACCCCAGTCACAGCCGAGCCAGCCCATTCCCCATCACCCAGCCAAAATCGAAGCCCATCGCACCCCGCTCGCATCGCCACCCTATATTCCCTATCGTCCCTGGCACACCGGCCCAGCTGGAATGTGGGCAAGCTGCGCGGCATGACGATGCAGTCGCACGGCGGCGGCAGAAATGGTGGCGATGAAGGCGGCGGCCATCGCCGCCGGCAACCCTTTCCAGGAGCGCACCGCGATCACGCTCGCCACCCAAGGTGCTGGATGTCTACTTGGGCATTTACCAGATCGATGACAGCAACACGCGCAATTTCCGCAGCGAAGGCTGACAGTTGGTGATGGACCGCAAAGTTCGGGCGCGATGCCGAAGGCGCAGTAAGCAAGGTCACATTCCGTGGCGCTGGCGAGCCGGTGGTGCATGTGCGGACAGGCGCGCTGGTGCCGTAGCAGCATGTGTCGGGATCTCCCGCTACGCGCTTGCCATCAAATACGCAATCGCCCGCCCATACTTCTCCACCCGCTCCAGATCCTTCCGCGACGGCTCGGCTATCCTCGACAAATCACTGTTCTCCATCAGATCCGCCAGCTTGACGGCCTTGCCCACCGGATCGCGCGCCGCGCGCGCGACGAAATCCTCGTACGACTCGCCCTCCACCTTGGTCACCGCGCGCAATCCTTTGACCACCTCGGCGGAAAACCCTTCGCGCTCCAGGTCCTCGAACGTGACGTCGCTGTCCTCCACCACATCATGCAGCACCGCCACAATCTGCTGCGCTCCCGGCGCCACGCGCAGCATCACGCGCAGGGGATGCAGGATGTAGGGCGCGCCGCCCTTGTCGGCCTGGCCCGCATGGGCACGGGCGGCAATTTCTATGGCCCGTTCCAGCGTTCCCTGTCCCAAAATTTCCTTCATGTTGACTCCTTGACGAGCACAGCCTTGCGCCAGCTGCGGCGCTGCAGATGGCAGACGCTGGTGCACAGCACGGCTGGCAATAACAGATTGAGTACCGGGACCAGCATCAGCAAACACAGGAGCAGTCCCAGGAAAACGATTGCCGGACGCTGCTGGTGGCGCAGCGCGCGCTGCTGTTCCTTGTCCAGCACGCCTTCGGCGGCCGCGCCATAGATAAGCCACACATTGCAGGCCAGCAGCCACACCACCAGCACGCACAGCGCCCAGATCGGGATCAGCAGCGACAACACCAGCAGCATACGCCACAGCCAGCGCGGACGGGTACGCTCCAGGCCGGCCGGCGCCTGCCACAAGGCGTAGCGGCGCGCCACCACCTCCTTCGCGCGGGCCAGGAACAGCCAGCGCAGCGGCAAGCGGGCCGTGCCGATGGAGGCAACGATGAACACGAGAAGATAAAAGAAGGTGGCCAGCGCCAGCAGCACCAGCGCGATCTGGGCGATCGACAGCAGGGCCTGGCCGAGACTGCCGAGGCTGCCAGCGACATTGCTCATTTGCGAGACGGTGGCCGGGCCGGTGGCGATCGGCGCCACGCCCTGCATCACGCCGAGTCCCATCAGGCCAGTGACGGACAGCATCGCCAGGATCGCGCTCAGCTCCAGAAAAAAGCGGCCGAAATGCAGATACAGGGCCAGCCACACAGCCACTACCACCGTGCACCACAGCGCGGAACGCCACCACAGCCCCGCATGGCGCGTGTCGCGCACGCCCAGCATCAGGCAGGACAATGCTTCGCGGGCGCCAAGCGACCAGTTTGTCAGTGTATTTTTCAAGCTCGGCACGCTCCGGGTAAGGGGTGGATCGTCGATCCGTATGTTGCCGATTGTACAGTTATGGAGCAGGCCCAGCCGCACCCCACACGTCCCCTGCACCGCATCGATTGCCTCGACAGCGTACACTGGCCCCTCCCCCATCCACGCATCGGCCTCCAGTGAAACTATCGCGCTTTATTACCAGTCATATGGAGGAGCTCCTGGAAGAATGGGAACTGTTCGCCCGTTCCCTGCCGATACCCGGCGCGGCCATCTCGAAAACCGATCTGCGCGATCACGCCAGACAGATGCTGCAAGCCATCGTGATCGACATGGATGGCATCGAAAGCGCCGTGCAGCGCAAGAAGAAAGCGACCAGCGACGTGTCGGAAATGGCAGGCGCGCAAACGGCGGCCGCCACGCACGGCTCGTCGCGCCAGCTGATCGGCTTTACCATGCCGCAACTGACGGCGGAGTTTCGCGCCATGCGCGCCAGCGTGCTGCGGCGCTGGATGGCGCAGGTGACGGTCAGCTCGAAAACGGTGACGCAGGACATCCTGCGCTTCAATGAAGCGATCGACCAGGCGTTGCAGGAGTCGGCCATCCGCTACTCGCAGCAGAGCGACCGCACGCGCAATACCTTTCTTGCCATTCTCAGCCATGACCTGCGCAGCCCGCTCACCACCATGACGATGGCCGGCGCGCTGCTGAGCCGGCCCAGCGCGGACCCGTCATCGTCGGTGCAGATCGGTGCACGCGTGGCCCGCAGCGCCGCCACCATGACCACCATGGTCAACGATCTGCTGGAGTTTGCCCGTACGCAATTGGGTGGCCGCATGCCGGTCACCCCCTCGCTCGGCGATATCGGCGAGATCTGCAAGCAGGCGGTGGACGACGCCTCCGCTGCCCACCCGAAATGCAAGTTCCAGCTGAGCACCTCGGGCGAGATGATCGGCGACTTTGACGCGCCGCGCCTGGCCCAGCTGTTTTCGAACCTGCTCAATAACGCCGCGCAATACCGCAGTGACGATCAACCCGTCACCATCACGGCATGCGGCGATGCCGACACGGCCGTGGTGCAGGTGACCAATTTCGGCCGCCAGATTCCGTCCGATTCATTGAAAGCCATTTTCGATCCGCTGGTGCAGCTGGCCATGTCCGACGATCACAAGGCGCCGAACGCCACCAGCATCGGCCTGGGCTTGTTTATTGCGCGCGAAATCGCCAGCGCCCATGGCGGCACCATCGGCGCCGAGTCCAGCCTGGAATCGGGCACGGTGTTTACCGTGCGGCTGCCCAGGGTGTCGCTGAACGAAGGCGTGGCAGGCAGTTAGACCAGGTGCCTTGATCCTGGCAGCATTACGCCAGGTTCTGCCGCCGGCTGAGGGGTACGTATTCGCCGGGCAGGCTGGACGCTTCCAGCGCGTCGGCAAACGCCAGCAGGAACTTGGCCGGGCCGTGGTCCGACACCAGCAGGGACGCGCCCTTGTGGCGCAGCAGTTTCAGCACTTCCTGATGGTGCGCCTGGTATTCCGGCGCGTGGCCATAAAAGGTCTGGTACATTTCCAGCGTTTCCATGGCCTTGGCGGCCAGGATGAATTCGGGTTTGTCCATGATCTCTCCTTGTGGTGACGTCGAAAGCATTACGCAGTCATCATACGCCTGAACTCAGCCGGCCAGCAACCGCGCACCATCAGGGACGGTAAGGCTGGCCCGACAGGATGCCCTCATACGCACTGAGAGTGGCGCCCACGTGCAGGCCTTCCTCGTCGATATCGTAGAAGCGGATATCCTTGCTGTGGCCGCTGCCGCGTACCTTGACCACCGATACCACGCGCCGGAACTGGCCGTCCAGTTCGATATAGCGCTGCATCACGATGGCGTCGGCCAGGAAGGCGTTGCCGTAGGAGCTGAAGCGCAGCTGCGTGTACTGGTCTTCCAGCTCGGCCGTCATCAGCACCGACACGCCCATGTCGGTCAGCGCCGCCACCAGCCGGTACAGCGATTCGCGGAAGTCCTCGCGGAACATCGACGCCAGCGCCATCTCGAAGCCGGACAGCGAATCGATCACCACGCGCTTGGCCTTCATGCGCGTGATCATGCTGATCAGGTCATGCAGGATCTCATCAAGCGACAGATCGAGCGTGCGCGTGTTGATCACGCCGACCTGGCCGGACTGGATCAGGCCGTTCAACTGGTAACTGAGCAACTGGTTCGGACTTTTTTCAAACGCGGCGATCACGCCCGGCTCGCCGCAGTTCACGCCTTCGGTCAGGAACTGCGTGGCCAGCACGGTCTTGCCGGAGCCGGACGGCCCCACCAGCAGCAGCGAATAGCCGGCAGGCAGGCCGCCGCCCATCATCGCGTCGAGCTCGGGCACGCCCAGCGACAGGCGCTGGTTGCCTGAAATGCTGACTTCTTCCATGCCGCTCGCTTTCAGCACCGCGCGCGAAAAGATTTCCACCCCATCGTCGTTGATGCGGAAGGTATGCACGCCCAGGCTTTGCGCCTGGCCGCGCATCTTGACCACCTGGATCTTGCGCACCATGGCGTCGCGGTGCACCAGCTGCGACAGCCACAGGATGCCGTCGGCAACCGTAAATACCGCGCTCGATTCGGCCTCGGGCGCCAGGTATTCGCCAATCAAAAAGGTAGTGGCCAGCCAGCTGGTCATCTGCGTGCCCAGTTGCTGCACGAAATGCTGCAGGCCGGCCGCGCCCGTGTTCATGGCCTTCGCCGATTGCACCACGGAACGGAAGGAATCGACAAACACCAGGCTGGGCGAAAACGCCGCCACTTCCTCGGCGATGCGCGCCAGTACGCGGTCGAAGTCGCCATCGAGCAGGTCGGCCGACAGGTTGACGAATTTGATCGAATCGTTGATTTTCTCGACATCGAAAAACGGAAACTGCTGCTGGTAGCGCAGCATTTTCAGCGGCGGCTCGCCCAGCACGGTGAAGAACAGGGCCTTGCGCTCGGGGTTGGCCAACGAAAACATGATCTGGTGCGCCAGCGTGGTCTTGCCGCTGCCGGGCGTGCCGGCCAGCAGGTTGAAGGAAAACTCCGGTATGCCGCCGCCCAGCAGTTCGTCCAGGCCGGGCACACCAGAAGCCAGGCGTTGGATGGTCACTTTGTTCATTGGTTCGGCTCCGTTCCAGCATGATTTACTACCTCATCGCCCCAGGCTTGCCGGAGGATGCTATTCGTTAAAAGTTCGCCTATCAGCAAGATCAGCGTGGTGATGAAATGCATCAGCATGGCGGTACTGGCTGCCATCACCAGCGTCTCCTGGCGTGTCTGCAAGTCGCCCCGCAGCACTGTCATGGCCATTTCCAGCGGCTGCGGCGCATGCAGGGTCAGCCAGGCAAACTGCTTCTGGCTCTGGTGCAGGCTGCGTGCGTACATGGATTCCACTCCGCGTTCGCCGACGATCTGATTCAAGGCCGTGGCCAGTTGCTGCCACAGGCAAATACTGACCTCTGCCACCGCACCCGGGCCGCGCATCAGGGCATGCTGAATCATGCGCTGGCGCTGTTCATGGACTGTGGCCATCATCGATTCTTTCTGCAGTTTTGGTGTAGAGACCAGGTTGAACAAACGCACGGACCGCGCACTTCAGCGCAGCACCTGTGCCGAAATGATTTTCAACAGCGCTTCGATATTGATCGGCTTGACCAGGTAATGATCAAAGCCGGCCTCGCCGGCCAGGTCGAACTCGGCCAGCTGGCTGTAACCCGAGGCGGCAATAAAACATGGCAAGGGCGCGCTCAAGGCTGCGCGCGCCGAGCTGATGACCTGGTAGCCATCCATGCCGGGCAGGCCGATATCGCAGATCACCACGTCATACGGTGCGTCGAGCACGGCGCGCAGGCCGCTGGGGCCGTCGAGGCGCAGGTCGACCTGGTGGCCTTCCTGCTCCAGCAGCATGGCCAGCAATTCCGCCGCATCGGCGTTGTCTTCGATCAGCAGTACACGCTTCGGCAAGGCCTTGTCGGCAGGCTCCGGCACGACACTGGCGCCCGGCATGGGTAACGGTGAAATGGGCAGCTTCAGGATGAACTGGCTGCCCATGCCCAGGCCCGCACTGAACACATCGACGGTACCACCATGCAGTTGCGTCAGAGTGCGTACCAGCGACAGGCCGATGCCCAGGCCACCCTGGGCCCGCTCCAGCGAACGGTACCCCTGGGTGAACAAGTCAAAGATAAACGGCTGGGTATCGAGGGCGATGCCGGCGCCGTCGTCGCTGACGGTGATTTCCACCACCGCACCATTGCGTTTGGCAACGATCTCGATATGGCCGAATTCCTGCGTGAATTTGCTGGCGTTGATAAGCAGGTTGGCAAACACCTGCGTCATGCGCACCAGATCGGCCTCGATCGCCAGCGGTTCTTTCGGCAGACTCATTCGCAACACCTGCTGGCGTGTGCCGATCGAGTGCTCGCTGGCCTCCACCGCGCTGGCGATGATGTCGCTCAGCAGCACCGGCAGCAGTTGCAGGTTGATCTTGCCGCTGCTGACGCGCGACGCATCGAGCAGATCGTCGATCAGGCGCGCCATATGGCCAACCTGGCGGCCTATCACGCCATGCACATGTTCCAGCGTAGGGTCGAGCGCGACTTTCTTGCCCAGCAAATCATTGGCCATCGCCAGCGGCTGCAGCGGATTGCGCAGTTCGTGGGCCAGCATGGCGAGAAACTCGGTCTGGCGTAGCGACGCTGCCTCGGCAGTAGCTTGCAGGTCCTGCGCGCCGAACGTCGCCAGCACCAGGTTCTGGTTCGCTTCGCGCAGCTGTGCGATCAGCAGAGTGAAGGCTTCGGATTTGTCCTTTTCCTGTACCTGCATGTTCGCCATCACCAGCAGCTGGTTGATGGTCTCGCGCAGCAGCTTGATTTCGCGCTCGTGCGCGCCATGCAGGCTCGCGTCAGCGGAAGATGATGCGGGGGGCGCATGCCCGGATTCGGGCGGAAGCGCAATGCGGTGCATGATGGCGGATATTCGGCTTGTGTGAGCAAACCTCAGGGACTACTCTTCGCCCACCGGCGCTCACTCAGGCATCGCCGTGCACGTCAGCTCGATTGCTGCAAACAGTATATTTCTGACTAACGGGCACACGATACTCTCTTTTCCCGACAGCACGGCAGCAATTGCGTTATTTTTGCTCCGGCGTGCGCACGGCGATCACATGATTGGCCAGCTGCCAACCCATGGCCAGCGCCGATTGTTCCGCTTCGTGCCGGGTAGCGCGGTTTTCCAGGTTCGCTTCGCAAACGTCGTCATATCCGCACTTGCTCAATACTAGCTGGCCCTGCCAGCAGCCTTCCGGCAGTTCACTGGCGTAGGCGGTAATGACAAAACCATTGTGGGTGGTAGGGTTTTCGTAGCGCATGGTGCCTCCTGTGTGGAATGCGCACGCCCGATACGGAACCGCACGACAGCAAGCCATCGTTCATGGTACGCCGATTATGGCGGCAGCTGCATACAATTGAACGGCATCGTCTGCTTGTCCCTGACGGCAGGACAGCGTTGTCAGGTAACATACGCAGCTTCGCCACAGAGGACTGCCCATGCTCCGTTTAAGCTCTGCCCTGCCCTGCTTGCGCCTGCTGGCCCTTGCCCTGCCGCTTGCCAGTTTGAGCGCCTGCGCCAGCCCGCCCGCAGCTGATGTCCTGTTCGTGGCCGCGCCGCTGACGGCGCCGCACTCGTTTACCAAGGGCATCGAAGGCCCGGCCGTCGATGCGGACGGCAATGTCTACGCCGTCAATTTCGCGCGCCAGCAAACCATCGGCAAGGTCACGCCCGATGGCAAGGGCGAAGTCTTCCTCACCCTGCCCGGCGCCAGCATCGCCAACGGCATCCGCTTCGGCAGCCGTGGCCAGATGTATTTGGCCGACTATATCGAGCACACGATTTACAGGGTCGACCCGCTCACGCGGGCTGTCACCGTCCACGCGCGCGACGAGCGCATGACACAGCCCAACGATATCGCCATCACGCAGGATGACGTGCTGTATGCGAGCGACCCGAACTGGAAAAACGACACCGGCCGCGTGTGGCGCATCGCGCCCGACGGCACGGTCACGCTGGCGCTCGACACCATGGGCACGGCCAACGGCATCGAGGTCAGCCCTGACGGCAGGACGCTGTACGTGAATGAAAGCGTGCAGCGCAATCTCTGGGCCTACACCATCGAAAAGGACGGCAGCCTGAGCGGCAAGCGCCTGCTGAAGACCTTTGACGACTTCGGCATGGACGGCATGCGCGTCGATGTCGACGGCAACCTGTATGTGACGCGCTACGGCAAGGGCACGGTGGTCAAGCTGTCGCCCGAGGGCGCCGTGCTGCGCGAGATCACGGTGCCGGGCGCAAAGCCCAGCAACATCACCTTCGGCGGCCCGGACGGGCGCACCGCATATGTGACGGAAGTGGTGCAGGGGCGGCTGCTGCAGTTCCGCGTGGACCGGCCGGGGCTGGAGTGGCAGCGGGGACAGGAGCGCAAGGCGCACGGGTTGGCCATACCAACGATGAAGTAATGCGGGTCGGATTAGCGCGCGGCGCATAATCCGACAACAGTGTTGGCGGCCGTGGTGGTGTCTGCCAGCAAAATAACCCAACGGCAGATGCCGGGGTCGGACCCTCAGGGTCCGACCCCAGTCCTTGCTCCTGGGTTTAACGCGGAATCACGCGCTCCGCTTTCAAGCGGTCAAACAACGCAAAAAACGCCTCCGGCGTATCCTGGTAATCGAGGAACCCCGCCTTGCGGCTCTTGCCCATGTCGGTCATCACTTCCATCGGACGGCCCAGGTCGGCGTCGGTATGCCACCATGATGCCAGGCGGCTGACATCGGTTTCCACCAGATTATGCTGCGCGGCGATGGCGCGCCATTGCTCGGCAGCGCCGTCCATGCGTTCGGCCAGCGGCGAGATGGTGTCGGGCAGTTCGGCCGCTTCGACGCCGAAGTAGGCAGCCAGGCGCGGCCACAGCCACTTCCAGCGGAACACATCGCCATTGACGATATTGAAGTCCTGGTTCGCTGCGGCCGGGCTTTCGGCGGCCCACGCCAGCTGGCGCGCGATCTGGCCGGCGTCGGTCATGTCGGACAAGCCATTCCACTGCGCGGCAGAACCGGGAAACACGAACGGCTGGCCGCTGGCCTTGCACAGGCTGGCGTACACGGCCAGCGTCAGGCCCATGTTCATGGCGTTGCCCAGCGCGTAGCCGATAATCGTGTGCGGACGGTGCACGCTCCATGTGAAGCCGTATTTTTCGGCCGCTTCAAACAGGCGGTCTTCCTGCTCGTAATAGAAATTCTCGACATCCTGGCGGCCCTGCTCTTCGCGGAACGGCGTGACAGGTACCGAACCCTTGCCATACGCGTCGAACGGTCCCAGGTAGTGCTTCAGGCCCGTCACCAGCGCGGCGTGGCGCAAGTCGCCATTCGGTCCCAAGGCCGCCAGCACATTGGCGACCATGGCGCCGTTGACGCGGATATTGTCCTTTTCATTTTCCTGGCGCGCCCAGGCCGTGAAGAACACATGGCTGGCGCCGATATTGGCCAGGCCGGAGGCGACGGCCGCGGCATCGGTGGCGTCGAGCTGCAGCGATGCGCAGCCGGCCGGCACCGGCGTGCGGCCGCGCGAGACGCCGGTCACCTTCCAGCCCTGCGACAGCAGGTGCGCAGCCAGATTGCTGCCGATAACGCCGCTGGCGCCGATAATCAATGCGTGCTTGTCCATAGATGCTCCAGTATAAAAAACCATCATATAACGGACAGAAATTCTTATCCGCGATAGTATTTCGTATTATTCATGAAAAATATTCTGCAATCATGTCCGACCACCTGAAAGGCATTGCCCCGTTCCTGGCCACCGCCGACGCCGGCAGTTTTACCAAGGCAGCCGAGCGATTGCACCTGACCAGCTCGGCCGTGAGCAAGAGCGTGGCGCGCCTGGAAGAACGCCTGGGGGTAACGCTGTTCGAGCGCAGCACGCGGCGATTGAAACTGAGCAGCGCGGGCCACGCCTATTACGCCACCTGCAAGCGCGTGCTGCAGGAACTGTCCGATGCGGAAGGCGTGCTGGCCGAGCAGGAAGGCGAGCTGGCGGGCAAGGTGCGCATCGGCGTGCCGGCCTCGTATGGCCGCATGCGCGTGATGCCGGCGCTGATCGCCCTGTGCGCCAAATATCCGCGGCTGCAGCCGTCGGTCGATTTCAGCGACCGCTTTGTCGACCTGTTCGAGGAACGCATCGATATCGCCGTGCGCATCGGCGCGCCCACGCACTGGCCGGCCGCGCTGGGAAAGATGCAGCTGGGGGAGGAGCGGCTGATCTTCTGCGCGGCACCCGCCTACCTGGCGCGGCACGGCACGCCGGAAGATATAACGGCGCTGGAACGGCACGACTGCATCGCCTATGGCCGTGGCGACGGCACGGCGGCACCGTGGCTGTTTGCCAATGAGGAGGGAGTCGAGCGGCGCATGGTCACGCCGCGCTTGATCGTGGGCGACGCCGAAGCGCAGACGGCCGCCATGCTGGCAGGCCTCGGCATCGCGCAGCAGGCGACGTGGCTGGTGCAGGAGCATCTGGCCAGCGGCGCCATCGTCGAAGTGCTGGCTGACCATGCCACGCCAGGCCTGCCGCTGTTCCTGGCGTGGCCGCTGGCGCGCCAGCTGACCACCAGGACCGGTACGCTGCTGCAGGAACTGAAGCAGCGTTTGCACATCAGCTGACGATCAATACAGCACGTTCTTCGCTTCCGGCAGGTCGACATTGGCCTTGGTGACGATCACCACGCCGGTGTTGACGAACGGGGCGACCTTCTTGCCTTCGATCAGGCTGACGATGGTTTTCACGCCCAGCGCGCCCATCGAGTAGGAGCCCTGCACGGCGGTGGCATACAGCGTGCCGTCCTTGACGAAGTTTTTCAGGTCTTCATTGCCGTCGAAGCCCACGCCGACCACTTTGCCAGCCTTGCCCGCCTGCGCAAGCGCGCGGCCCATGCCGACGGCGGTCGGTTCATTCGCGCCGAAGATGCCTTTCAGGTCAGGATTCGAGGCCAGCACGTCGGTGGTCTGGTTCAAAGCTGTCGCCATCTGCGATTGCGAATAGTAGGTGCCGACGATCTGCAGCTGCGAGTTCTTTTCGATATAGCGCTTGAAGCCGCCCACGCGGCCCGTCTCGGAACCGGCGCCGGCCACATACGACATCACGGCGATCTTGCCCGTCTTGCCGACCTGCGAAATCAGGGCCTTGGCGCTGGCCTCGCCGGCCGCTTCATTGTCGGTCGACAGGAACGACTGGTAATAGCGCTTGCCGCTGTCGGCCACCAGCGAATCGATCAGCACCACCGGGATCTTCGCTTCCCACGCTTTTTTCAGGGCCGGCACCAGCGCGTCCGGGTCCGACGCGGCCAGCACGATGCCGGCCACTTTGCGCGTCACGGCGTTTTCCACCATGCTGACCTGGTCGGCGATGGCGGACTCCGAAGCCGGGCCCTGGAAGGTCATGCTGTAACCCTTGGCGTCGGCCGCGCTGGCGGTGGCGCCCTTCTTGACGTTCTGCCAGTAGTTCGAGTTCGTCGTCTTGACGATCACGGCGATCTCTTTCGGCGCGGCGAATGCGGCGCTGGTGCTCAGGGCAAATGCTGCGGTCATCAGACCCAGCGACATGGCTTTGATGGTTTTCATTGTCTTCCTCGTTTAATTATAGATTTATGGGTTTTGACTACTTCAACGTGGTTACCTTACTGCTTCAGGCGCGGTTGCGCTTCTGATCGATCCAGACGGTCAGCAGGATGACCAGTCCGATAATGATTTGCTGGATAAAACTCGATACGCCGTTCATGTTCAGGCCATTGCGCAGGATGCCGATCACGAACGAGCCGATGACGGTGCCGGAAATGGTGCCGATGCCGCCGATCAGCGAAGCGCCGCCGATCACCGCGCTGGCGATCGCATCGAGTTCGTACATCACGCCTTCGTTCGGCTGCGCCGTCACCAGGCGCGACATCAGCACGCAGCCGGTCAGGCCCGACAAGGCGCCGGACAGCGTGTACACCAGCAGCGTGACGCGGCCCACCTTGACGCCCGACAGGCGCGCCGCCTCGGCGTTCGAGCCGACCGCATAGATATGTCGGCCAAAGGTGGTGCGGCTGAGCATGATGGACACGGCCACGGCGATCACCACCATCAGCACCACCGGATATGGAATGCCGGGGAAGACGACTTCGGGAAAGGTGCCGCCCGTGTCGCGCTCGATGCGCCACAGCACGCCATTTCCCAGTTCGCCGAACGACTCGCCCAGGCCGGAAATGGCGCGCGCACCGGTTACCTGCAGCGCCAGGCCGCGCGCGATCAGCATCATGCCCAGCGTGGCGATGAATGGCGGGAGTTTCAATTGCGTGATGCAGAAACCGTTGACGGCGCCGCACATGGCGCCCACCACGATGCCGCCCAGCATGGCGACCGGCACCGGCACGCCGCTCTTGACCAGCAGTGCCGCGGCCACGCCGGCCAGCGCCAGCACCGAGCCGGAACTCAAGTCAATGCCGCCGGTGATGATGACGCAGGTGGCGGCGATGCCGAGATATGCAATCGAGGTCACCTGCAGCGCCACGCTCATGCCATTGCTGACCGAGAAAAAGGCGTCGCTGGTCAGCGAAAACACCAGCAGCAGCAAGGACAGGCTGCCCAGCGCGGCAAATTTTTGGATCAGTTCTTTATTCATTTTCTTGTGGCTTTCTGATATGGCTTTTTAATATCAATGAATTGCGGCCTGGCCGGCGACGCGGCCCGAGGCAAGGTGCATGATTTCTTCCTGCGACGACTCGCGCGTATTGACGATGCCGCTGATGCGACCTTCGTGGAACACGGCCACCCGGTCCGTCATGCCCATGATCTCGGGCAGCTCGGAGGTGATCAGCACCACGCCGATGCCCTCGGACGCCAGCTTGTCGAGCAGCTGGTAGATCGCGAACTTGGCGCCCACGTCGATGCCGCGCGTCGGTTCGTCAAAGAAGATGATTTTCGATTCACGGTACAGCCATTTGCTGATGACGATCTTCTGCTGGTTGCCGCCCGACAGATTGCGCGCGATCTGCTTCGACGTCGGCGTCTTGATGCCGAGCGCCGCGATGTACTGCTTCGCCACCGCTTCCTCTTTCGCAAAATCGATGAAGCCGAAACGGTTGGACAGTGCCGACACATTGGTCAGGGTCAGGTTGGCCGCCACCGACATGCGGATCGCCAGGCCGTGGCTCTTGCGGTCTTCGGACAGGTAGGCGATGCCGTGGTCGATCGCGTCGATCGGACTATTGACGGTGATCTCGGTGTCGCCCAGGTGGATCGCGCCGCTGGTCAGTGGATCGGCGCCGAAGATGGCGCGCGCCACTTCCGTGCGCCCTGCTCCCATCAGGCCAGAGAAGCCGAGGATCTCGCCGCGCTTCAGGTCGAAGCTGAGCGGACCGAAGACGTCCTTGCGGTGCAGGTCCGTCACGCGCAGCAGCACGTCGCCGGTCGGTTTCGAAAAGCGTTCGGGGAATTTTTCATCGAGCGTGCGGCCCACCATCTTGGCGACGATGGCGTCGAGGCTGATGGAATTAAAGTCGTCGGTACTGACGAATTTGCCGTCGCGCAGCACCGTCACGCGGTCGATAATATGCTGCATCTCTTCCAGGCGGTGCGAGATATACACCACGCTCACGCCATTGCGCTTGATCTCGTTGATGATCTCGAACAGCTGGCCCGTTTCGCTTTCCGTCAGCGACGAGGTGGGTTCGTCCATGATCAGCACTTCCGTGTTCAGCGACAGCGCCTTGGCGATTTCCACCATCTGCTGCTGCGCACACGACAGGTTCTTCACCAGCTGGCGCGGATCGATGCGCAGCTTGAGGCGGTCCAGCAAGGCCTGCGCATCGGCGCGCATCTTCTTGCGGTCGATGAAAATGCCGCGCACCGGCTCGCGCGCCAGGAAAATATTTTCGGCCACGCTCAGGTGCGGGATCAGGTTCAGCTCCTGGTGGATGATGGCGATGCCGGCCGCCTCCGCATCCACGCTGCAGGTAAAACTGCACACCTTGCCCTTGTAGACCAGTTCCCCCTCGTCGGCCTGGTACACGCCGCTCATCACCTTCATCAGGGTGGACTTGCCGGCGCCGTTTTCGCCGCACAGCGCATGCGCTTCGCCGCGGCGCAAACTGAAGCTCACATTGTCCAGCGCCAGCACGCCGGGAAAGCGCTTGCTCACGCTTTTGAGCGCCAGTATCTCTTCGGATTGATTCATGGTGTGTCTCCTCCACTCCACTGCGATATAACGGCGCGCCCATGTCTGTGCATGTTTGGCGCGCCGGTGCGGCTTGTTCAGTTGTCGATCAGTTCCGGATTCCAGGCGTGTACGGTCTGCTGCTGCTCGCCGAGGCCGGTGATGCCCAGGCGCATGGTGTCGCCCGGCTTCAGGTACACGGCTGCCGGTTTCTGGCCCATGCCCACGCCCGGCGGCGTGCCGGTGCTGATGATGTCGCCCGGGTACAGGGTCATGAAGCGGCTGATGTAGCTGACCAGGTTGGCCACGCCGAACACCATGGTTTTCGTGTTGCCGTCCTGGACCCGCTTGCCGTTCACTTCCAGCCACAGGCCCAGGTTCTGCGGGTCCGCCACTTCGTCGGCGGTCACCAGCCACGGGCCGATCGGACCGAAGGTATCGCAGCCCTTGCCCTTGTCCCACTGGCCGCCGCGCTCGAGCTGATATTCGCGCTCGGACAGGTCGTTTACCACGCAGTAGCCGGCCACGTGCGACAGCGCATCGGCTTCCGACACATAGCGCGCGGTGGTGCCGATCACCACGCCCAGTTCCACTTCCCAGTCGCTCTTTTTCGAGTCCTGCGGCAGCACCACGGCGTCGTTGGCGCCGATGACGGCGCTGGTCGCTTTCATGAACAGCACCGGTTCGGCCGGCACCGCCATGCCCGATTCGGCCGCATGGTCGGCATAGTTCAGGCCCACGCACAAAAACTTGCCCACGCCTTTCCATGGCGGCGCGATGCGGCCCGGATTTTCCACCACTGGCAGGCTGGCGATATCGACGGCGGCCAGGGTCGCCAGCTTATCCTTGCTCAAGGTCGCGCCGGTAATATCGGGCAGCACGCCGGACAGGTCGCGCACGGCGCCATTCGCATCGATCAGTGCAGGTTTTTCAGCGCCCTTGGCGCCATAACGCATCAGTTTCATGTATGTCTCTCGTTGTTGTAGTGATTAATTTGACCAGCCGCCATCGATGACGTGTGTCATGCCAGTCGTAAAGGCGGATTCGTCGGAAGCCAGGTAGACGGCCAGCGCAGCGATTTCATCGGCCTTGCCGACGCGTCCCATCGGCTGGCGCGCGACGAATGCCGCCTGCACCTCGGCGACGCTGACGCCCGTCGCTGCGGCCTGGGCGGCGATGCGCTCCTTGAGCGACGGCGACTCGATGGTGCCGGGGCAGATGGCATTGCAGCGGATGCCGCGCGTGACAAAGTCCGCCGCCACCGACTTGGTCATGCCGACCACGGCCGCTTTCGAGGTGCCATAGATAAAGCGGTTCGGCGCGCCCTTCACGCTCGACGCCACGGACGACATATTGACGATGGAGCCGGCGCCTTTTTCCAGCATGCCGGGCAGCACGGCGCGCATCAGGCGGTACATCGAGCGGGCGTTGATCTCGAACGAGCGGTCCCAGGCGGCATCGTCGCAATCGAGGATGGTGCCGCCGTCGACGAATCCGGCGCAGTTGAACAGGATATCGACGGGGCCGATCTCGTTCACCAGCGCGGTGATGGCGGCGCCGTCGGTGACGTCGAGCAGGCGCACGGTGCAGCCGGTCGCTTCTTTCAGCGCATCGAGCTGGGACTGGTTGATATCGGTGGCGATCACGGTCGCGCCTTCGCGCACGAAGGCTTCGGCGGTGGCGCGGCCGATGCCCTGGCCGGCGGCGGTGAGCAGTGCGGTTTTGCCTTGTAGTCTGGCGGTCATTTCTGTCTCCTTTATTTTTAACCGAACCCTTGAACTGCCGGGGTCGGAACCTGAGGGTCCGACCCCGGTCTTCGCTTTGGGGTCTACGTCTAATTCATATGAAAAACCTGCTCCATCATCGCCCAGTGTTCCCCCTCGGCGCGCGAGGCCAGGGGGACCTGGCACGGCGCGCAGAAGGTCCACCAGCGCTGCGTTTCCGGGTCCGCTGCAATCGCTGCCATATCAGCCTTGAAATCGCTGCCGTGGTATTCCCAGTAGCCGAACAGCAGGTTTTCCGGCTCGCGCAGGAAGATCGAGTAATTGCCGACGTTCGCCTGCGCCAGCCGGTCCAGCACCTGCGGCCAGACCGCTGCGTGCAGCGTCTTGTACTCATCGATGCGCTCCGGCGCAATGCCGATGACCATGCCCATTCTTTGCATTTCGATTCCTCTTTGTTGGCTTACGCCGGCCAGGGCCGGCTAAGCCAAGCTACAATATGTAACGCCGCGGTTCGCTGGTTCGCAGGAAGTGTAGGTCGGCTTAGCCGGCACGGCGCA
Source organism: Janthinobacterium sp. (assembly GCF_031995485.1). Classification (NCBI taxonomy): domain Bacteria; kingdom Pseudomonadati; phylum Pseudomonadota; class Betaproteobacteria; order Burkholderiales; family Oxalobacteraceae; genus Janthinobacterium; species Janthinobacterium sp. The sequence goes on along the minus strand of NZ_DAMAGB010000032.1, from coordinate 14,490 downwards.
AGCCGACAAAACCAGCACGTCATTTGAACCCATAAAACCGGCAGGCATTGAGACCGAAAATATCGTTGCGGTCCTGCTGTCCCAGATGCGCGAGCAAGGTCTCGCTGGCTGACAGCCAGGCGCCATAGCCGCCCGCCAGGTCCACCACCGGCCAGTCGCTGCCCCAGATCACGCGCTGCGCGCCAAACACTTCCAGCACATGCGACACGTACGGGCGCAGGTCATCCACGTTCCAGTCCTGTTTCGCTTCCGTCACCATTCCCGACAGCTTGCAGTGCACGTTCGGCAGCGCCGCCAGCTGCGCCATGTCTTCGCGCCACTGTCCAAACGAGGCATCGGCGATCGGCGGCTTGGCTGCATGGTCGATCACGATCGACAAGGCCGGATAGTCGCGTGCACATTGCAGCAGCGCCGGCAAGTGGCGCGGCAGCACCAGCGCGTCGAAGCGCAGGCCGTGTTCCACCATGGCCCTCAAGCCCGGCGCCAGCGCAGGGTTGGCGATCCACTGCTCGTCGTCGAGGTCCTGCAGCATCGGCCGCAGGCCTTTCAGCTTGCTGTTTGACGCCAGGCGGGCAATCGCGGCCGGTGCATCGACAGCCAGCAGATCGGTCCAGCCCACCACGGCGCGGATAAAGCCGGCGCGCTCGGCCAGCGCCAGCAGCCAGCCGGTATCCGCCTCAGAGGGCAGCGACTGCACCAGCACCGTGCCTGCCACGCCATGTTCGGCCAGCAGCGGCGCCAGGTCGCCGGGCGCAAAATCGCGGTAGATCGCGGCCAGGGACGGTGGCGGCCAGCCGCCGGCACGCGCGGCCAGTTGCCAGAAATGCTGATGGGCGTCGATGCGCATCATGCGGCTCCCGCCGGTACCGGGGAAGGCACGGGGGCGCGCGCGTCGATCAGGCCCGCTCCCTGCAACGCCGTCCACAAGCCGGCGGGCAGCGGCGTGGCGAACCAGTCCAGGTTCTGCCGCAGCTGCGCCAGGTCCTGGCCGCCGGGGATGCAGGACACTACGGCCGGATGCGCGAGCGGGAACTGCAGCGCGGCCGCCTGCAGCGGCACATGGAATTCGCGGCAGATGGCGTCGAGCTGCGCCACGCGCTGCAGGATGGCGTCCGGCGCGTCGGCGTAATTGAACTTGCCGTTGCCGGCCAGCACGCCCGAGTTGAATGGCCCGCCGATCACGATGGCGTTGCCACGCTCTACGCACAGGTCCAGCAGCGACGACAGCGAGGCTTGTTCCAGCAAGGTGTAGCGGCCGGCCAGCAGTGTGCAGTCCAGGTCGAATTCGCCCATCGCCCGCTGCACGATCTCGCATTCATTGACACCGAGACCCACGGCTTTCACCTGCCCGCTGCTGCGCAGCTGGTCGAGCGCGCGAAAGCCGCCGCCATCCAGAAGCTGGCGCCAGTATTGCTGATCGTGTTCGCCGTGCGTGACACTGCCGATATCGTGCACGAACAGGATATCGATGCGCTCCAGGCCAAGCCTCTGCAGGCTGTCGTCGTGCGAGCGCAGGATGCCGTCATAGGTGTAGTCATACTGCGGGCGGAACGGCAGCGGCGCGGCGAAGCCGTCGTCGCCGGGGCGCACGGAGGCGTCGGGACGCATCAGCCGGCCCACCTTGGTGCTGATCACGAACTCGTTGCGTGGCCGCTCGCGCAGGGCCGCGCCCAGGCGATGTTCGGACTGGGTATAGCCGTAGTACGGCGCCGTGTCGAAAAAGCGCACGCCGGCCTCCCAGGCGCCATCGAGCGTATTGCGCGCCTGCGCGTCGCTGACCGGCTGGTACAGGCCGCCGAGCGGCGCGCAACCCATGCCGATGCAAGGCAGTGACAGGCCGCCGCGTGGAAGAATACGGTGTTGAGTGACATCCATGACAGCAGTTCTCAGGCAGCGCGCAGCGGGAAACAGCCTGGCCCCACCGCGTCGAATTGTTTATAGGTCAGCACGAACTCCTGGTGGCCCAGGTCCTCCGAGCGGCTCAAGGCACCGTTGGCCACGTCCAGCACGGCGGCGACGATCTCGGCGCCCACTTCTTCCAGGCTCGCTTCACCGGTCAGTATCTTGCCCGCATTGACGTCCATGTCGTCGGACAGCCGCTCGAAGGTTTGCGGATTGGCGCACACCTTGATCACCGGCGAAATCGCCGAGCCGACCACCGAACCGCGGCCGGTGGTAAACAAGGTGATATGGGCGCCGCAGGAAATCAGTTCGACGATTTCCGCGTTGTCGGACACGTTCGGAAAGCCGAAGCGCGGTTCGCCGTCCGGCACCACGTCGAGCAGGTACAGGCCGCCGCCGGCCGGCTGGTCGCCCGGTTTCAGGATGCCGACGATGGGCGAAGAGCCGCTCTTGGCATAGGCGCCCAGCGATTTTTCTTCCTGCGTGGTCAGGCCGCCATCGGCGTTCCCGGGCGAAAAGCTGCCATGGCCCATGATGGTGTAGTAGCGCGCGGCCTTGGCCACGGTTTCGACAATCGCGTTGCCCAGGTCCGGGCTGACGGCGCGCCGCTGCATGTGGTATTCGCAGCCCACCAGTTCGCCCGTCTCTTCAAAGATGCAGGGGCTGCCGGCCGCGATCAGGGTGTCGAAGGCCACGCCGACGGCCGGGTTGGCGCTGATGCCGCTGGTGCTGTCGGAGCCGCCGCAGATGGTGGCCACCACCAGTTCGTCCAACCCCATCGGCACGCGGGTTTGCTGCGCAAGGTGCGCCAAAGCCCAGCCGATCCACTCGACGCCGCTGCTGACGCTGGGGCGGGTACCGCTGTTTTCCTGGATGGTAATCGTGTGGACCGGGCGGTCGCTGTCGGCCACGGCGCTCGACAAACCGTACTTGTTGAAGCCTTCGCAGCCGAGCGATACCAGCAGCACGGCGCCCACGTTCGGGTGCGTCAGCAGGCGGCGCATTACCTGGTCGGCGTATTCGTTCGGGAAGCAGCCGGTGAAACCGATCAGGTGCACCGGCTGGCCGGGAAAGGCGTTGACCATCAGGCGCGCCACGTGATGCGCGCATTCGACCATGTAGGCCACTACCACGATATTGCGGATGCCCTTGCGGCCATCGGCGCGCAGGTAGCCCGACAGAGCGGGCGTCGTTGTTGGAGCGTTCATTGTTTGGCGTCCTTGTCCAGGAAATGGTGGCCGTCCTGGCCCAGGGTAAACGTGGGGATGTAGTCGCTTTCCAGGTTGTGCGTATGGATATGCTCACCGATGGCGACGGGGGCCGTGATGCTGCCGATCAGGGCGCCATAGCGCAGCACCTTGTCGCCTACCGCCAGCGCGCGGCGCGCCACCTTGTGGCCGATCAGGATAGCTTGCGTGAGCGTGACGTCGACGCCGTCGATGGTGACGATGTCGCCCTGGGCCAGTGCGGTCCTGGCGATCATGCAGTTGTCTTCGGGCGACATCAGCAGCAGGCTGGATACAGGATTGGCAAGGCTCATTGCGCGCCCTCCCCTGCAGTGCTGGCGCTTACGGCTGCGTCAGTTTTTCGCGCGTGCCGATCGACGACAGCATGGTGCTGCGCGAAGAATTGAGGTGCGACTTCATGGATTCCAGCGCCTTGGGTATGTCGTGTTCGGCCAGCGCCCGCAAAATTGCCAGGTGCTCCTGCACCGCATACTGGTTGCGGCCCTTTTCCTCGCCCTTGTCCCACTGGTAATGATAGTGAAACACGAACGAGACGATATCGTAGAAGCCCTGCGCGAAACGGTTGTTCAGCAGGCCGATCAGAAACGTGTGGAACTCGCGGTCCAGCGCCGGAAACGCGTTGTGGCGCGTGTCGATCTTCGCTGCCAGCTTCTCGTGCTGCCTGATCAGCCGCGCCAGTTCCGCATACGCCGGATCGCCGTGCGGCAGGTTGGCAAACTGCTCCACTGCCGCCATCTCGAACATGCGCCGCATGTCCGCCAGTTCGGTGGCGAACGAGCGGTCGAACGCGCACAGGCGCCAGCCGCCGCGCGGCTTCTTTTCGATCAGGCCGAAGCGCGAAAAGCCGATCAGGAATTCGCGCACGCTGACGGTACTGGCGCCCGCCTCGCGCGCCAGCTCCGCTTCCGAAAACTCGGCGCCCGGCGGCATGTCGCGCTGGTAGACGCGTTCCATCAGCACCTGCTGGATGCGCTCCGCCCCCGACTGCAGTTCGGCGATATCGAAATAATCGCCCGGTATCGGTTTCCTCAGTAGCCGCCGTTCGGCCGGACTGCTGATCAGCCGCCGCGTCGACAGGTACGCAATCGCGCTGCGGATCGCCGTACGGCTGCCCTGGCAGATGGTGGTCAGGAACTGCTCCGTCGGCAGCATCTCGCCCACTGCGACATTCTCGGCGAGAAATTGCAACAGCAGATTGGTACTGCGCTTGAAGACGGTAGCCGGTTTTGACATGGATGGGGGTGCTCGCTATGTCGGCGACAGGGAAAGTGGGAAAGTGGGCCATTTTAGTCGATATCAGGTTAGGCAGGCATGCGGACGGAATCATCATTGTTGAACTCCCGTCGCCAGCAAAGCGCGCAGATGGGGCTGGGCCAGCGTCGGGCATAGCTGCTGCGCCAGCGCCACCACGGGGGCGATGCGGCGGCGGATTTTCTCGCCATGGTTCTGCGCGATGTCGGCCAGCCGGTGCGCCAGGAAGGAATTGTTGAAGCGCTCCTTTACCTGCGCCAGGTAGGCTGCCGCCGCTACGCCTTCGTCCGCACCCATGGCCGCAAACACGGGCAGCACTTCGTCCTGCCACACGGTTTCCAGCGCCGCCAGCATGGCCGCGTCCTGCATGGCTTCCTTCACCGTCATCGAAGCGGGGCTGCCGGCGTCCTGCCACAGCTGCGCCAGATACGTGTGGCCCAGGTTCAGCAAAAACAGCTTGCGCTGTTCGTAGGCGCGCAAGTCGTCGGTGACCACCACCTGCGGATGGCTGCAAGGCAGCAGCATGCCTGCCTGCCGTTCGATGGCCCACAGCGCATACGGTTCGGCCACGGCGCCGATCGGCTCGATGGCTTCCGAGACGATGCGGTCGACCAGCGAATTGATCCACAGGCAGCCGTTTTGCAGATAGTCGACAAAGGCGCCATCGAGCTGCCACTGGCGCGCCAGCGTGACCACCACGTCGCGCAGCACGCTGCCGTTGTCGACCACCAGCTCGCATGGAAAAATCGTGACAGGCAGTGCGCCCGCCAGATGGCGGCCATGCAGCAGCACCAGCAGTTTGGCGGGAAAACTCGCGGGTGCGACGTCGCCCGCCACGAGGCCCGCATGGTCGTCATTGGAAAGCTGGTAGCCGGTGTCGCCCGTATTCGAGACGATCACGCGCGCGGCCACGGCCGCCTCGCGCACCTGCGGCCAGTCGGTCGACGTTTGCCAGGCTTGCGTGACGGCCTGCACACGGCGTTCCTGGTCAACTTCTGCGCCATGTTCCCGGCCGCGGATGCGTACCGGATAGCCGCCCTGGCGAAACGCCGCCACGCGCGCCGCGCCCTGCGCACTGTGCGTCGTCTGCACGATGGTGATATTGCCCAGTGCTTCGCCGGCCGCCGCCGCCTCGCTGACAAACAGGTCGACATGCGCCTGCAGGAAGCGGCTGGTGCCGAACTGCAGGATGGGGTTGTGGTTGAGCTTGTCCATCTCAGACCTCGACGATGGCCTTGATGACGCCGGTCGACGGCTGCATCCAGTGTTCGAGCACATTGGTAAATTCGTCGAGCGTGGTGCGGTGCGTATTGAGCAGCGCGGTCGGCACTTTGCCCGCCTTCATGGCCGCCACCACCTCTTCGAAATCCTCGGCCGTGGCGTTGCGGCTGCCCAGCAAGGTGGTTTCGCGCTTGTGGAATTCGGGGTCGGAAAACGACAGGCGGTCGCGCACGATCGACACCAGCACATAAGAGCCACCGTGGGCGACGAATTCCAGCCCGCGCTCCATGGCGGCGATATTGCCGGTGGCGTCGAACACCACGTCAAAGAAGTCGCCGTCGGTGGCGTTCGACAATTGCTCCTTGTCGTCCTCGCCCAGCTGCACGGTGCGGGCGATGCCGAGCGCATCGCGGCAGAACTGCAGGCGGTCGGCGCGCGCATCGAGCACCGTCACGTCGGCGCCTTTCAGCGACGAGAACAGCATCACGGCCATGCCGATCGGACCGGCTCCCACCACCAGCACGCGCTTGCCGGCGCCGACCGCGCCACGCGTGACGGCATGTGCGCCAATGGCGAGAAATTCGATCATGGCCGCGTCATCGAGCGAGATGCCTTCGGTCTTGAAGACAAAGCGTTCCGGCAGCGCCAGGTATTCGGTCATGCCGCCATCGCGGTGCACGCCCAATACTTCGATGCGGGTGCAGCAGTTGGTCTTGCCCTGGCGGCAGGCCACGCAGGTGCCGCAGGACAGGTAGGGCATCACGTACACCTGATCGCCCACGGCCAGGCGCGAGCCGGCCGGTGCGCTTTCGATATGGCCGGACAATTCGTGGCCCATCACGCGCGGATAGCTGAGGAAGGGTTGCGTGCCGCGGAAGATATGCATGTCGGTGCCGCAGATGCCGATGCGGCGCACGCGCACCAGCACTTCGTCGCCAACCGGCACGGGGACGGGCCGCTGCTCCATGCGCAGGCTGCCCGGCGTATCGCAAACGATACTTTTCATCATGGTCGTCTCTCTCGCCAGCCGGTCGTTGCCGGCGGCATATTATATTTAACGTACAAACCAACTGCGAAAAAAATCCGTCTGCGCGGATTGTCTTTCCAGTCCTGCTGATGGCGCGCCTTGCTGCGCCGCACAACGATTGTTCCGTAATTCCATGTGGCCCAAACGCGTATGGGAACTGATGTCGCCGTTTGGTTTTATAAATATACCGTACAAAAAAATGAAGGTCAACGGATTCTTTTTGCGGTTTTTTTCCGCTCTCTGCTACATTCCTGCTTGACCCTGACGCTACGTCAGGCGCCATTGTGGCTGCACGCACCGAAGAACAGGAGAAGACGATGTCGTTGAAGATAGGCGAGCTGGCCAGGCTCACGGGCCTGACCGTGCGCACCCTGCACCACTACGACAGCATTGGCCTGCTCTCGCCTTCGGCGCGCACGCAGGCCGGCTACCGCCTGTACCAGCACAGCGACATGGCCCGGCTGCACCGGATCATGGCGCTGCGCCGGTTCGGGCTGTCGCTGGCCGAGATCGCAACTTCACTGGCCAGGTCCGACCTGCCGCTGGCGACCATCGTGGCGAAACAGATCGCCATGCTCGATCACCAGCTGGCGCAGGCCAGCAGCCTGCGCACGCGCCTGCTGGCGCTGCAAACGCAGCTGGCGCAGGGACAGCAGCCGGAACTGGCCGACTGGCTGACCACAATGGAGCAGATGACGATGTACGACAAATATTTTACGCAGCAGGAATTGCAGCAATTGCCGATGCTGAACGACGCGCAGGTGGAACAGGAATGGCAGGCGCTGGTGGCGCGCGTGCAGGCCTTGAAAAATAGCGGCGCGCCTGCCACTTCGCTTGAGGCGCAGGCGCTCGGCACCGAGTGGATGATCAAGCTGGTACGCGATACCGGCGCCCATCCCGGCCTGTTCGAGCGCCTCAATGCCATGCATGTGCAGGAGCCGGGCATGCAGCAAAAAACCGGCATCGACGCGCAGCTGATGGGTTTTGTCACCAGCGCGTTCGGCGCCTCGCGCATCGCGCTGTACCGCCCTTTTCTGGACGACGCCGAATACGCGCACCTGCAGGCCAACTACGGCAAGCGCGCCAGCGAATGGCCGGCGCTGATCGCCGCCGTGCGCGCGGCCATGGACCAGCAAACACCGCCCGCTGATCCTGCCGTGCTGGCGCTGGCGCGGCAATGGCGCGCACTGTTCCAGTCGTATGCGGGCACGGACCCGGCCACGCAGCTGAAATTTCGCCAGGCGCACCAGCAGGAACCGCGCCTGATGCAGGGCAGCTTTGTCACCCTCGCGATGGTTCAGTACCTGGCGCCAGCGATGGCGATCGTGGCGCGCGAAACACAGGCAGCCATGTAGAATCGGGGCCACGCCAACCCCTGAGGAAAATCGATGCGCCGCCTTGCCTTTTGTCTGCTGTCCCTGTCCGCCCTGCCCTTCGCCGTGGCGGCCGACGCCTCCCTGCAAGGGGTCTGGCAGGGCAAGCTCGGCGGCGCCGATATCGTCGCCTGCTTCAACCAGCCTGGCAGCGGTTCGGACAGCAGCGGCAGCTATTACTATACGCGCTACAAGTCGCCCATCATGCTGTCCAAGGCCGAAGGCAAGACGGCGTGGAAGGAAACCGGTCCGGACAACCAGGTCACCGGCAACTGGAGCCTGAATCCGCCGCAGGGCGGCAAGATCGCGGGCAGCTGGACGCATCCGAAAACCGGCAAGTCGCTGCCCGTCGCGCTGACCCTGCTTGAGCGGGCCGGCGGCCTCGATCACCCGGCCTGCGCCACTGACGCCTACAACACCGCGCTGGAAACTTTTCCGGCACTGAAAACGTCAAAAACGAAGACCTTCGAAGGCCATCAATACCGTACTTTAAGCGTGGCCGATACGGTCACGGTGGAGCTGCTGGCGCCCGGCGACGGCGTGGCAAAAGTCAATGCGCAACTGCGCGGCGTGCTGGCGAAAAACACCAAGGACCTGGAAGATTATTTCGACACGCGCCGCCAGCACCTGGGCCAAAACGGCTGGGCGGCGGAAGCGGAAGTGGACGCCGGACCGACCTACTGGTCAGCGCGCTGGGTGACCGTCAAATTCTATCGCTGGGCCGCCGGCTACGGCGCCAGCGGCATCTCGATGAACTACCGCACCTGGGACCTGGCAACAGGACAGGAAACCGACCCCTGGACCTGGTTCGGCACGCGCGCCACCAAGGGCGACGGCGCGGCCGACGACAAGAGCGAACTGCCGCCGCGTTTGCGCCAGGCCCTGTTCAAGGATGCCGTGGCGGACCCCGAATGCAAGGGCGACTACCCGGGCAAGGGCCGCTATCACGTGTCGCTCAAGCGCGAAGGCGTGTCGTTCTGGGAGGACGCGCGCGGCAGCGGCTGCGAGCAGGAATTCCTGCTGCCCTACAACAAGGTCGGGCCATTCCTGACGCCGCAGGGACGCGCCGCGTTAGGCGACATGGTGCGTTAGGCGACATGGTGCGATAGGCGTGGCGGCACGGGCCACGCTGCGCTTGCCGTGGCCATCCGCCAAGAAACATCGATAGCATTGCTGGCCTGTATGAAGGTGTCAGCCAGCTTTTCCATGGCTGTCGTCAGAGGTCGGTGATGGTGGTGTCGGCGATGGTGGCGGCAAAGCCATTGCCGAACAATCCGGCCGGCGTCTGGAAGCCGGAACGATGCTCGCCGGCCAGCACGCGCCGGCCTGCCTCGGCGGCGGCAGTGGCCGTGAACGTGTAGCCATTGACCGTATCGAGCACCGAGCGCACGACAGCGCCGCCGGCACCGGTGACCTCGGCCACGGCCTGGTAGCGGTTGGCCAGCCTTTCCTGTTCACCGGGTCCATCCGGCAGCGCCGACAGTTCACCCTGTGGAAATCCCTCGCCTGTCACATGGACAAAGGCTTCGATGCCGGGTACGCCGGTGGCGCGCCAGATCGTGACGAGATCGGGCAGCGTCACCTGGAAGCAGTCGACGGGGCCGCTGCCGAAGTCGAACTGGCGGATCGCGCCGGGCGTGCTGGCCACGAGTTTGCCGCCGGTGCGCGCCAGCGTTTCGGCAGTAACGCTGGCCATGGCGCTGACCGCCGAGCCGCGCGACAGGCCGCCAGAGACATGCATGGCCACCCTGATATGCGATGGATGGAGGCTTCTCGCCACGGCGTGGCCGGCCAGGCAACCGAGCATGGCGACGCTGCCACCGCTGCCCGGCAACAGCATCACGCCGGCGGCACGGGCTTCGCCGTCGAGCAGTTCGGCCAGGCGATAGCCGTCCAGTTCCGCGGCCACGTCGAGATAATGCACGCCATTGCGCATGCCGGCCCGCATCAGGATTTCAGCAGTCGCGGCAAACGGCCCGGCGCAGTTGAGCAGCACGCCAACGCCGCGCAGCGCGTGGTCCACCACCATCGTATCGCCGAGCGGGAACACGCGGTATTCCACGCCCAGGCTGGCGGCCAGCGACGCCAGCGCCGCCTCGTTGCGTCCCGCCAGGACCAGCGGCGTGCCCGCTGCCGCGGCATGCTGCGCCGCCATGCGGCCGGTGTAGCCGGTCGCGCCATAGATCATCAGTTTTTTCATACAGGTTCCCGTATATTCAGCAAGGGCTGATGATAGAACCTGCGCCCACCGCGCACTCGCCCGATCCTGCCCGAAACCTGCCTGTTCCTGCTTTTCCTTGGCATGCCGCGCCACCGTCATATCAACCGTAAAAACAGTCTTCCAGCAGCATGTCTTCAAAAAAAGCGCCATACGGCAGCGTCGGATGGCGCAGATGGATGTCCAGTATCGAGCGCATGCTTGGAGGTGACGGCTCCAGCAAGGCCAGCGTACAGCGATGGCGGCGATCTTTTAACGCCGCTCCGACGGCAAAAAGCTGTTCGCCTCCACAAACACATCCATCGGCCCGCCGACGTCGGGCGCCGGCACGCCGGGGAAGATCAGGATGGCGATGGATGGCACTGGTCAAGCTCCAGTTTGCGCCAGCACGGCGTCGCTGACCATTTCGGCAGTCGCCGCCGCCAGGGTCCAGCCCAGATGGCCGTGGCCGGTGTTGTAGAACACGCCCGGCGCCCTGCCCGCTCCCACTTTCGGCAGCATGGCGGGCAGCATCGGGCGCAGGCCGGCCCACGGCACCACGCGCCGCGTTGCGATACCGGGAAAATGCTGCTCGACCCAGCGCAGCAGCGGCGCCACGCGGTCGGCGCGAATGTCCCTGTTCTCGCCGTTGAATTCGGCCGTGCCGGCCACGCGCAAGCGGTCTTCGCCCAGGCGGCTGCTGACCAGTTTGGCGGCATCGTCGAGCAGGCTGACGGTGGGCGCGGCAGCGCGGCTGGCCGGGTCGTCCAGCTGCACGGTAATCGAATAGCCCTTGACCGGATAGACATTCACACGGTCGCCCAGCATGGCCGCCATGGCGCGGCTGGCCGTGCCGGCGCAGATCACGGCCGCGTCGAACAGCGCGCTGGCGGCATCGGTGGTGACGCGTACGCGGCCGTTTTCAGGTTTCAAGGCAGTGATGGCCTGGCCATACCGGCAGGCCACGCCTCGCCGCGCGCAGGCGTCGGCCAGGCCCGTGGTGAATTTGTGGATATCGCCGGTGGAATCGCTGTCCGTGTAGTAGCCGCCATAGAACTGTCCGGCCAGGGCGGGCTCGATGGCGCGCATCTCGTGCGGGGTGACGGCGCGGCGTACCAGGCCGCCTTTTGCCAGCATCTGCGACACGCCCGCCGCGCGCTCGAAGCCGGCGCGTTCGCGGTACACATGCAGGATGCCGGCGCGGCGGTGGTCGAAGTCGATGGCTTCATCGGCTGCCCAGGCAAACAGGTGCTCGCGCGCAGCGATCGCCATGCGCGCGGTGGCAATCGTGTTTCGCTCGTAGTGCGGCATGGCGGCAAGGAACTCGGCAAACCACGACAGCTTGTGCCAGCCGGGGCGCGGGTGCAGCAGCAGTGGCGCGTCGCGCCGGGCCATCCATTTGAGGGCATTGAGAATCGTGTATTTATGGTTCCACACTTCCGCATGCGAAGCCGACAGCTGCCCGCCATTGGCGAACGAGGTTTCCATCGCCGCGTAGCGGTGGCGCTCGATCAGCGTGACATGCGCGCCGCGCCTGGCCAGCGCATAGGCGGTGGTCACGCCCGTGATGCCGCCACCGATCACCGCCACGCGTGTCATGGCCGGACCTTGTGCACCTGCGTGTCGCTGACCTGCAGCACGCGGCCATCTTTGCTGACGACCTGCATGGCTGGCAGCGCCGCGCCGCTGTCCTTTTCCAGCAGCGTCGAATGCGCTTCGCCCTTGTCGAACAATTGCGCCTCGCCCCACTGGCGCAAACCGACCACCACCGGGAACAGGGCCAGGCCCTTGGATGCCAGCACATATTCCTGGTAGGCGCTGCCGTCCGAGGCTGGCGCCACCGTAAAGATGCCTTCGTCGACCAGCGCCTGCAGGCGGTCGGCCAGGATATTGCGGGCCACGCCCAGGCTTTTCTGGAATTCGCCGAAGCGGCGCATGCCGTCGAACGCATCGCGCACGATCAGCAGCGCCCAGCGCTCGCCGATCACATCGAGCGCGCGCGCCACCGGGCAGGGATCGGACCGCATACTCTTGCGTTTGGCCATCGGAGTTCTCCAGGGATTAGTAGTTGCATTTTAAAACTTGTCGGCATAAACTCCAACTGGTTTTAATTTGCAACTACTTAGCCGAAAGAACCACGATGCGCGATACCTCTTCCCCTGCCACAACACTGGCTCCCTCTGTGGTCTGGCTGTTTGCCACTGCAGCCGGCTTGTGCGTGGCCAATGTCTATTACGCCCAGCCGCTGCTGGCCACCCTGGCGCACGAATTCGGCATGACGGATGCCGGCAGCGGAATGGTGATCACGGCCACGCAGACCGGCTGCGCGCTGGCGCTGCTGCTGGTGGTGCCGCTGGGCGACATGCTGAACCGGCGCAGACTGACCTTGATCCAGCTGGCAATGCTGAGTAGCAGTCTTGCGGCGCTGGCCTGCGCCACTTCGACGGCCGCGCTGCTGGCCGGCATGCTGCTGGCCGGTTTGCTGGGCACGGCCATGACGCAGGGGCTGATCGCCTATGCGGCCAGCGCGGCGGCCAGCCATGAACGGGGCCAGGTGGTAGGCATGGCGCAAGGCGGCGTGGTGATCGGCCTGTTGCTGGCGCGCACCTTGTCGGGCGTGGTGACGGACCTGGCCGGCTGGCGCGCCGTGTACCTGCTGTCGGCCGCGCTGTCGCTGGGTTTGCTGTTGCTGCTGTGGCGCCGCCTGCCGCCGCCCGCACCCGTCACGCATAAACTGTCGTATGGCGCCCTGCTGTCATCCATGCTGGGCATGCTGGCGACCAATAAAGTGCTGCAGGTGCGCGGCGTGCTGGCCATGCTGCTGTTTGCCGTATTTAATATTTTCTGGAGCGCGCTGGTGTTTCCCCTGACCGCACAAGGCTACAGCCACTCCGCCGTCGGCGCCTTCGGGCTGGTGGGCGTGGTGGGCGCGCTGGGCGCGGCGCGCGCCGGCGCGCTGGCGGACCGCGGCCGCGCGCAGTGGACCACGGGCGCGGCGCTGTTGCTGCTGGCCGCCTCCTGGCTGCCGTTGAATTTTGCCTGCAGCGCGCTGTGGCCTCTGGTCGTCGGCATCATCGCGCTGGACCTGGCAGGCCAGGCCATCCACGTGACCAACCAGAGCCTGATCTTCAAGGACGACAGCGACGCACACAGCCGCCTGGTGGCCTGCTACATGCTGTTCTATGCGGTGGGGAGCGGCGCGGGAGCGATTGCCGCCACCAGCGTGTATGCGCTGGCGGGGTGGCAGGCGGTGTGCGGGCTGGGGGCGGCGGTCAGCTTGCTGGCTCTGCTGTTCTGGCGGCTGACCCTGCCGGCTGCAAAAGCCTGAAACAGGACTTAATTCAGCAACGCCGTGGTGGCGCCATGCCGATACGTTTTCAGCGCATCGGGCTGGATCTGGATCAGCGAGCCGCTGACCTTGATCAGGTGCAGGTCGGTCAGCTGGTGCAGCACGCGCGACAGGGTCGCGGGCGCCAGGTTCAGGAAGGACGCCAGCAGGCTTTTCTTGAGGTCCAGCTTGACTTCGTTCGAGCGCTGCTGGTCGGACGCCTGCAGCAGGTATTCGACCACGCGCTGGGTGGCGTTCTGCACCGAGCAGCGCTCCACATTGCGGATAAAACCCATCAGGTGGTGCGACAGGCTGTTCATCATCTGGCGCGCGATGCGCGGCGACTGGTCCAGCAGGCGCAGCAGCGCGTGTGGCGGGATGCGCAGCAGCAGGCAGTGTTCGAGCGCTTCGGCGCAGAAAGGATACGGTTCGTCGAGGAAGATCATGGCTTCGCCGAAGCTCTGGCCCGGGCGGATCAGTTCGAGGACCTTGTCGGTGCCTTCCATCGAAAACACGCTCAGCTTGACCAGGCCGAAGACCACCACATAAGCGCCTTCGGCGACTTCACCCTTGCGGAACAGGACCTTGCCTTTTTCGACTTCGACACGCACCACATCCTGGCGCAATTGTTCGAGCTGCGAAGGGGAAATATGGCGAAACAGAGCTTGGCTCGACAACAAGCCGTCGACGTTGACCTTATGCATGACACTCTCTTCATTTGATTAGCGAATAACTAAGTGTAATGCGAGGGTAGCGTCAAGGCCATACGTCAAAGGGAGTAGGCCCGGCTAGCCAAAAGCGGCATGCAGATCAATTTTTTGACGCTTTATTTGGCTATGTCACTGTCATGTGTGGAAAAAAACCGAGCGTGGCTTTGAGCAAGCTCTCCGGCGACATGATGCGGCGCGCGTCGAGTATCCAGCGCCAGCCCAGGTAGTTGGGCA